>CAZGTJ010000276.1:0-1507 GCA_964528545.1 uncultured Methanosarcinales archaeon | reverse complement strand
TACGTACTTTAGCTTCAATCTTATGCTTTGAATTAGGCGGTATAACAAATACATCTCCAGGAGAATAGCTAGTAACATGCCTTTTCCAATAGAATTTGCCTTTGCCTTTCAATACAATGAATATCTCGTCTGTATTTTTATGTATGTGTCAATCGAATACTGACCCTGGTCTAAGAAATCCTTTTGTAAAGGCCTCGAAGTATTTAGTCGTCAAATTCTTCGGATTTACTAGGATCTGCCTTGATCCAGATCCGCCATGGGCTTTCTCAATAGGAATCTTCCTTATATTTGTCTTCGTAAATTTTTTCATACTATTAATCATTATTACTACCTAATCAATCTTTCTATCTGCTTCAAAGACACAGGTCCCTTTCGAAGCAACTTCCTGTTGTCATAATCATAGACTGTGCTTGGTTTTCTTTTTGGAAGATTGCCAACATCGATTATTGGAATAGTGGGGAATATCTTCCTTATTTCCTTGCTGTTGTACAAAGCTTTTTTCCCAGATATGTTTGCGCTTGTAGCGACAAGCGGTTTTCCTAATTTTTTCGCTATATTTCTGGCAATTGCATCCTTGGAAATTCGAAAGCCGCCTATATGTAACATTTTTCTTTTTTTCTTGCAGATAATAGTCACACCAAGTCTTGCAATTCTTTCTATCTTTCTATCAATCTTGTAGTATTTCTTTACCATATTGATGTCTGAAACAATAACAGGGAAGAATTTACCAGATTTCCTGCCTTTCAATTTTTTTATTTTTTTTATTGCCCGCGTATTCGTCGCATCACAGCCAATGGCATAGCTACTCTCAGTCGGATAGATAACAAGCTTGCCTCTTTTCATTAATTTTACTGCATCACTTATTTTCATGTATATTCACGGATCCGTTTCTGTTGGCCACTGAATGATAGAGATGTCAGACGAATTCCAATTAATCTAACCCGCTTCTTGCTGTCTAAAAATTTCTGTAATAGTTCTTTTGCAGTGTTTTTTATTAAGCTCACGTCACTCGTTGGATTCATCAGTGTTTTTTGTTTTGTATGAGTCTCGAAATTTTCATATCGTATTTTCAGTACTATTGTTTTGAAAATTATACCATCTAAAGAACTGTGAATTTCTTCGGCCATTCTGTCAATCGTTTCATTCAAAATCAACGCGTCGTTGTTATCTTCTTCAAAAGTTATTTCGCGTTCAATGCTTTGAATGCCCTCTTCTTCGATAACTTCTGAATCATCTATGCCATTTGCAAGCATATGCATATACAGTCCCCATTTGCCGAAATTTTCTATGAGTAGCTCCTTACTGTATTTTGCAAGGTCTTCGATCGTGTCAATACCAAAGCCTTTCAGCACATACTCGGTCTTTTTGCCGACGCCGTGCAATTTACGCACAGGCAATGGGAAAAGGAATTTCCTGACTTCGTCTTCTTTTACAGCAGTTAATCCATCTGGTTTCTTGAAGTCACTGGCCATCTTTGCGATCAATTTATTTGGTCCTATACCTATAG
>CAZGTJ010000275.1:464-1522 GCA_964528545.1 uncultured Methanosarcinales archaeon | reverse complement strand
GTAACGGCAAAAAGCTGGAGCGAAGAGGTAGGCGGTTCCAAAATAACCTATATGCTTACAGTTTGTCCGGATAGTGAATGTCAAAAACTGGTCGAGGAACAACTGCAGATAAAAAGAGACAAAATTAACGCGATTCAAAGCGAATCGCTTAAAAGAAGAGCAAATATAAGAAGAACAAAACGGCCGAAAAGATGAAATACGTATTTACCATACTGTCATTTGTCTTTTTGTTAAAAGTTTTAGCACAACCTTTGCACGCTCAGATTTCGTTGCCAACAATATCTCCGACAATTACACCAAGCGTTGAGTATGTTTTGCCTTATGCAGGTATTTTGCCCGATCATCCGCTGTTTTTTTTCAAACAAATAAGAGATAGAATTTTAATTCTGCTCACGCGCGACCCTCTGAAAAAAAGCCAGTTATATCTGATATTGTCCGATAAATCTTTGGTTATGGGAGGCTTGCTTTGGGAAAAGGGGAATTATAACCTTGCAATTTCAACACTGACAAACGGGGAAAAATATTTATTGCAATCGGTGATGGTCTTATTTGATGTGACAAATAAAGATCAGGATATACCGCCAGGGGTAGCGGATAAATTGGAATTGGCTGCCAAAAAGCACGAAGAAATCATATTACAGAAAGAGGGTTTAGATCAGGCTCTTTCCATCACTCACCAGGCGATTCAAAAAATATCTACTTTAAAATCCTTATAGTCCAGATTGAGTAAATTCTGTCGTCCAATTTTTTCTCTGCCAGCTGGCGGACCTCAAAACAGAGGTGATTTTTATGTCATTGAAGCTGTTTTTTAAAGTGACATGATATGATATAATTTGTTATCTTGACAGTGTCTATTTAGCGTCCTACTATAACTTAGGACGCTATAGATAGAGTAGGTAGTTTTTCACACCTTAAAGTTTTTCTTTAAAGTGCGAAAACTTTAAGGTGTGTTTTTTATGCCCTTCATCCTCGCTTTGCTCGGTGCAGGGTAAAGCCATTCACAAGGAGTGAGAAGGTAATTGAGCTTAGATATGAAATGTCCGTATTGTAATCATGAA
>CAZGTJ010000275.1:0-454 GCA_964528545.1 uncultured Methanosarcinales archaeon | reverse complement strand
TCCTACTATAACTTACGACACTATAGATAGAGTATATGAGTTTTCACGCTGAAGCGTGTTTTTTATGGCCATTATATATGAAATGTTTACACTGAAAGCATGAAGTGTCCATATTGTAATCATGAAGATACAGAGGTTGTCGAGACGAGAGACAGTGAAGACTTGGGTACCACCAGACGCAGGCGTGAATGCAGCAAGTGTACCAAACGATTTACAACCTACGAAAGGGTGGAAAACGTATCGCTTATAGTCATAAAAAAAGACGGCAGGAAAGAGCAATTTGACAGAGAAAAACTTAAGCACGGAATACTTAAAGCTTGTGAAAAGACTTTGGCGGGCATAGAAGACATCGAAAAAATTGTCGATGAGGTAGAAAGGGAATTAAGGGGTTTTGAGTCGGTAGAAGTTGAGAGCAAAAAGATCGGACAGATGATTGCTACACGCTTAAAGAAAA
>CAZGTJ010000274.1:0-1528 GCA_964528545.1 uncultured Methanosarcinales archaeon | reverse complement strand
CCATATGCAGGGAGCCCGTAATGTTCGGGGGAGGAAGGGGAACTCAAAAATTTTAGAAATCCCAATTGCAACATTTGATTTTTTCGGATTAACTCTTAGAGCAGATCCAGCAAATCTGAATTTGCTGGACAAATCCTTTGAATGTTATTATAAAAATGCACAGAGGCCTTTTGTTTTTGTGGTTATTTCACACAGCCCGGAGGCAACCTATAAGGACGGGAAAGAAACAAAAACAGTGAAGACAATGGAAAATTTCATAAAGAACGCAAAAAAATTCAGCGATGTCAAGTTCGTTACATTGGGCAGTCATTTCCTGACGGCGAAAACGAAATAGTAAGTAGCCCACCTCTTGCTTGAATCAAGAAAATCCAGCAGGCTTAGGAGCTGCGATATTATGTAAAGCGGAATCAATAAAACCAAGAACGGAATTGACAGAACCCTCAAATTCTTGGGAAAAACAAATTTCATTCCTTTAATTAAGGAATGGAAAAAAACAGAAGGCAAGGTAAAGATCCCACCAATCGAAGTTGCTTCCTTAATTGCAAAATCTTCTTTTAGTATCGCTTCAATTCCGTGCAATGTAAATCTGTATTTGTCATGGGGGGCGTCATGCACCGGGTAAATAAACGGCATCAACAGAAACAATTCTCCATTTTTGTTTAAAACCCTTGCAATCTCCTTTTCAGATTTGAATGGATCTTTGAAATAATAAAATGAATTTATGCTGATTACCGAATCAAAAGACTTATCCTTGAATGGCAACGAATCAGCGTCTCCAATTATTTGGTTTGCTTTTGTTTTGCGGGCGTCGAAGCACACAACATTCCCTCTAATGTTTTTGTGGTAGTACGGATTTTCCCCGCATCCCACATCCAAGACTCTTATATCGGAATCTGAAAATTTGCCCTCAACAAGCCTTTTTATTCTTGATTTTATTATAAAAAATTCCCATATCATTTTTTCAGCATATCGGCAAGAAATGCGAATGAAAGAAGCTGTAGCCCTATGCTCAGAATCATGACATCCAGCATCATAAGCCCGAAGTGTCTTGCAATGCCTCCTCTAAAAAAATGAAAGTAAGTAAGATAAAGTCCAATGGCAAATCCAATCCCAAATATCAAAGCTCCGATTATCCCAAAAAACTTAAGCGGCTCAAAATCCCTGTAAATCCTCATCAGGTTAATCCATGCCCTTAGCGCATACCCGAATGGATTGCTTATCAGCCTGCTTTTGTCATTTCTTTTTGCAAAGTAGACAGGAATCTCCTTTACCTTGAATTTTTGCCGAACAGCCCTTATTATCTGCTCTTGTGTGTACGTATGGTTTGATGAGACAGTTATATTTTTTGCAACTTCTTTTGTAAATGCCCTGAATCCTGTCTGCGCATCGCTTATTTTTTTCCTTGAAATTTCAGATATGACTTTTGAAAATGCGACGTTTCCGATCCTGTTGACGAAAGGCATATATTCAATTTTTCCCATGAACCTGCTGCCAAGAACAAGATCATTGCCGTTTTCGACTTCGTCAA
>CAZGTJ010000273.1:0-1542 GCA_964528545.1 uncultured Methanosarcinales archaeon | reverse complement strand
CACAGCAGAGGCTGGCGATACAATCTCGTTTACAAAAGAGCTCTCGAATCTTGGCTCTTCAAAAAGGTATGATGTCATAATCAAGCACGAATTGATTTTGGGAAGCAAAGTAATAACACAAAAGATTGAAACCAGGGCCATTGAAACTTTCGGCTCAACTCCGACGAATCTTCTTGTCCCGAAAGACGCAAAGCCCGGTGATTATACTATAAAAACAACTGTAGATTACGACGGCAAAAAGGCTATTGCCACATTGCCTGCTAAAATCCTAGCTTCATCAAGAATGGAAACCTGCTTTGACGGCCTGCAAAACCAGAACGAAGAGGGGATAGACTGCGGAGGTGTATGCAAAACTTGCGAAGCGCAGGCGGCAGAATGTGATGACAACAATCCATGCACAACAGATTTGTTCGAAAACAGCGCATGCATGTACAGACTTATAAAGCCGTGCTGCGGGAACGGCATTTGCGAGGAGCCCGAAGACTGCGATTCAGACTGCATGAAAGTAGGTGATTCGTCAGTAAGCACGATCACAACACAAACTCTCGAGGACATAAAGGAGATTGCAAGAATTGACCCAAACAGGGCGGAAACAGAGTGCAATAGAATAGAGGTCCCCGACTTAAAGGACACGTGCATTGGCAACATTGGAGAAGTCCAGAACAACAGGAATTACTGCAACCAGATTATAAACGCAAGAATCAGGGACTTGTGCTACTCGAATGTCGGAAAAAACACAAATGACAATTCGCTGTGCGCTCAGATTTCAGCGGACTCGAGAAGAGACACCTGCTACATGGGATTTGTCCTCGACAACAAGGATTATACAGTCTGTGATAAAATAACAAACAAGCAGCTAAGGCAAAGCTGCGAGTCATTAAGGCAACTTAACGAGCTGAACAGCCAGATTCCCCAGGATCCTGAAAGCGCTGAATCAGGCAGCTAGCAAACCTGACTTGAATATCTGGTTTATTTCAGAAAAGGGCACAAATGCCAGATAACTAATTCCATTTTCTAAAAAAACAAAATGTTTAAATATAAGCGCCTCCATAAAAACCTGACAATGGCAAATACCAAACGTATGGGAAAAATTCTGAAAAATAAGTGCTGTTATAGGCCGACCCATACAGTCATGTGGTAAATGCCAATTTTGACGCTTTAAATTCTTTCTAAACAAACTGGAGGTGTTGAAATTGGAACAAAAGAACAAACTAAACTCTGCGGAACGCGAAGATTTTTTGAGCCAGCTGCTCGATATAGACTTCAACAATCGCGGAGAGGAAAGCAAGTACAAATAGGCAATAAGATGAAAAAGCAAAGACAAATGGGGCATATGGGTATTGAGATAATGGTAAACAGGATGCCATTGGAAGGGCTAAAACCAATTTATCCATTCCGGAAACCTGAAACAAAACATTTTAATATCGCTAACATTCCCAAGCTCGCTATGATAAAAAATAATTATTACCGATGTTCTTGTTGTTGTTAGAAACTAACTCATTGTTATATGCGAGGGTGCCCAAGCGGCCTAAGGGGAGCGGC
>CAZGTJ010000272.1:0-1547 GCA_964528545.1 uncultured Methanosarcinales archaeon | reverse complement strand
GATGATGTCTTCTTTTGTTAAAATCCAATTTTCCGGACTGTTGGCAATATTAAGACCAAGCTTTTTATTTAATTTATAGCGTCCTACAGACCCTAAACTGTAGCGGCGTGGATTAAAAAATAAATTTTTAAGAAGATCCTCCGCATTGTCTAATACTGCTGGCTCTCCCGGCCGCATTTTCCGGTAAATTTCTACAACTGCTTCCTCATATGATTTAGTCGTGTCTTTTTCGATAGTTGCTGAAATATATGGATGAGTTTTTTCGGTATCGGCAAAAATGTGAAGCAATTCCTCGTCTTGAGAAATACCCACCGCCCTAAGAAGTGTAGTTGCAGCATACTTTCTCCTTCTGTCTATGCGTACGGTAAGTACGCCGTGTCTACTTATGGAAAAGTCAAGCCATGATCCGAATAAAGGTCTGACTTCGGCTGAATAGAGGATTTTTCCTGTTGAGGGGTCGGTCGTTCCCGTAAAATAAGCTCCAGGTGAACGAACAAGTTGATTGACGATACATCTTTCGACGCCGTTGATGATAAAAGTACCATTATCGGTCATTTTGGGAATGTCCCCCAGGAATACGTCTTGTCTCACGGATTTACCTGTTTGTTTGTTGGTTAATTTAGTTTCTGCCTTAAGCGGAGCATCAAAGGTCAGTCCCTTAACCAGACAATCTGCCGGCGAATATCTGGCTTCATCAAAATAATACACCCCAAATTCGAGTATCCAGTTTTTACCGGTAAAGTCTTCTACGGGAGAAATTTCATTCAGAAGTTCCTGGAGACCTGTCTTTGTAAACCAATCGTATGATTCTTTTTGAACAGCAATTAAATCAAGTATGGGTAAATTGGCAGACTCATTTCCCCAATTAATGCGTCTAATACCATCTGCTTCGGCGGATTTAGAACTGTTTTGTTTTGGCATCGGGAATTATACTTTATTAATATGAAGAAAAAAACAACAAAAGAAGCGTACAATTAGCGACGTACGCCTCATTTATATTTATAATTAGTCAAATTATAGCACGTCAATATTACTTGTCAAGCCTTTTGTAGATATCAATTTTTGAAGTTCGTATTACCCAGATCAAACTGAAAAATAGTTATCATGGGATTTTCGAAAACTATTTTTAAAAAGGGGTATTTAGTTTTTAATGCTTCACGAGAAGTTCCCACATATTTAGTTGCTACAATAAAACCGATATTATTTTCTTTCAAAAATTTTTTCGCCATTAAACTTTCTTTTTGTCCGAATAATAACTCAGTCGCTTGAACATCTTTTGCTTCGGAATTATAGGTTGTAAGAAAATGTCCAGAATACACGTATCTCCCGGAAATACCTGGAATCATCAAGTCAATTTCAGTTGCAGGCGATGCAAGTACGTTGCTGTTTTTAGGCTCAGCTGTTCGCAGAAAAACCAATCCTTGATATAGATCGTTCGGGATATAGGCAAAATGATAATCAGGCTCAACTACAGGTTGAACCGCCTTAAACCATCCTGGATAAAAAGAGAGTATGTTAATGCAAACAAACAACATTACCAATAACGG
>CAZGTJ010000271.1:0-1554 GCA_964528545.1 uncultured Methanosarcinales archaeon | reverse complement strand
AGAAATATGATGAAGATTTATCCGTTTTTTAACACAGAATTAAGAATAATAAAAGAAAGAGATGTTGTCAAGTGCATGACGGAGCTTGCAAAAAAAGGCATAACCATCTACAACCCAAAGGATGCAAAAGATTAGCCAGTTAATTTGTCTGCAATTTTTAAATCATTCTCCAGCATTAAAGCATCAACAAAAAACTTTGCAGCCCAGTTTGGATAGCAAAAAGGAGCGTACCATCCGTAAATCGGGTAAGCTCCGGGGATCCCGCCCTTTATTCCAGGATTCGACGAACTAAGATTTTGCATTGTCTTCATGAAATCGTTAAGTTTCTTGCCAGCTTCCAAAAACTTTTCGTCTTTTGTTATCGAAAATAACTTGTAGAAAATTCCCGCCATCTGGGAATTCCCAGTTAAGCAAGACCACTTAACGCTGCTTTTCCAGTTGCTGTTAAACGATCCTGCCAAAGAGCCGTCATTTCTTATTTCATCAATTATTGGAGTTGCGCATTTAATAGCGGCCTCAAGATAATTTTTTTTTCTAAGGAAAATTGCAGCCTCTAAGATACCCCGTATGGTATAGGCGATCGTATGCGTCAAAGGCTCTTGCCCCGGATAGAATGCCATATTCTTGAACCAGCCTGTGCTTGTTTGCTGATTTAAAGCCCAGTCGATGTTCATAATAGCAGCTTTTTTGTACTCAATATTTTGCGTAATTTTATGCGCATACAATAGCGACCATGCTGTCCTTGTATTGTAAGCGTGAACTTTCCCAAGATATTCATCCTTTTCCCAGTATCCCTGCTCGTGCATAACCGAAACAAGCCAGTCTGCCGCCCTTGCCGCTGCTTCCCTATATTTTTGCTCCATAGTTTCCTCGAAAGTTCTGCACAATCCAAAAATTACCTGGCCAGTATTGAAAACAATCGGCATGTCTCTTTTATCCCCGCCTGGAAAAGCACCGCTTTTAAGCTGGTTTTTTAACTCAAAATCAGCCATCTGGATTGCTTCATCTTTGTAAAAATGAGTATTGGTTGCATCTGCATAATTAAAGAAGGTTGGGATTATATATCCGGTGGTTTCTACATAAGATTCGTGCCATCCTTCAAACATTGAATAGAGGGCAGCAACCCCGCCGTCACTATTTTGCTTTTGCGCTATGCTAAGCCATTCCATCGCGCCTTTTATATGTGCATCATTTGGGCGGGCAGGATACTTTTTATTTAAGGTGTCTTGTAGGGATTTTGTGCTTAAGTAATAAAATTTTTTTGGATTAAGGCCTTTTATTGCATAATTCAGATACTTCATTTTCCGAGTTGAAAAATATAGATTTATAAATATATTGAAAAACCCACTTTTATGAGGATATTTTTTACCGGAGGCTCCGGATTTATAGGATTGCCTGTTGTAGAACATCTTCTGGAAAAGGACCACGAAGTAACAGTTCTTGACTTAAAGAAACCTGCTATAAATCATAAAAACCTAAAGTACGTGAATAAATCCATAATGGATAATATTGTCAGTGATAGTTCGGCAGGCTCACTAGGGGAGCGGGGTCTTG
>CAZGTJ010000270.1:0-1564 GCA_964528545.1 uncultured Methanosarcinales archaeon | reverse complement strand
ACAAGTTTAGACACGACCTTTACTCTTTCCTCAAATCCGCAAAAAATAGGGTTGCCAAGTATCTCGTCTTCTTTAATAAAATCAACTCCGCCTTCAAGAAGTTCTTGGACAAGTCCTTTCAATTCAGAAACATTAATTCCAGTTTTCGGTTTAACTATTCCTCCAAGTAACGGCCTGTTAACTGCTTTAGCCCTTCTTTGAATCTCGTTCATACCGAATTTAGGTCCCTTAAAAAATTTCAGAAATTCTTCAGGCAATTCAACATCAATCAATTTACAGGAATCAATAATATCAATGTCCATCTGTCCCCCCATCAGGGCGCACATCAACTGGGTAATTCCATCCTTCTCGACGTCAAAATTAATCAACGGAAACGCAATCTTAACAAGACCTTTTTGTTTGGAATATAAATCAGGTTTGGTATCAAGTATTTTCGCAAGATGATTCTTCATCAGCTCCGGAGAATCTCTCTGCGTTCTTATCGAAGGATTGCCGATTGATTGTCCTATTGCTATCGCCTTAACAGCGTCGAGAAATCTCTTGCTCTCAAGATAATAAGTTGCGACTATATGGCTTCTTCGATCAACCTCTAATTGAAACAGATAATTATCCATCGCGAACCAAAATAAATAAAAGCTTATAAAGTTACTTATTCTGAAAAATAATATGCAGGAAAACAAGATAGTTAGTTACTACAAAAATAAAAAGTCAGTTGCGGGAAGAAAAGAGGTTTTAAAAAAATCAGGGAAAAATTACCGAAAAAGACTAGAACCAAGAATAAGCCCGCCGAAAATTTCACCAAAAACACTGGGTAAACCCATTCTCCTAAATAACACGCCAAAAAAAAATGCAAAAACCATTAACAAAAGTAATGAAACAAAGAAGAATGGAAACCCCAAAGTTTCATTAAAAGAGAGCATGTTTTTTCCTAATTACACGGGCGGCTTAGGGGAAGAAGCGGTTAACGACGAATCATTACTTAATTTTAGATACCAATCGGAATCAATCCCTACTTCCTTGAGAAGAGCCATCTGTATTGGACTAATATAGTCCAAATCAATTTGAGACCGTACGAAATCAGGCTTAACCATTTTAGATAAATTCTCATTTGAAGCGCTAATAAACTGACATTGAGTTCGAGTCTCAGCACAGCACTCAAACTCAATGCAATTCATTATTCGTTCGTGTACTACCGTACTTCCACCGGCATTCATTCCCCTCAAAAGATGATCAACTAAACCCGAACCTTTAGGATACTGCAAAGCAAAAGGATTGGAAAAAACGTTGTACTTAGCAAAACCGGGGTAGAATTCAACGGTTTTGAAGTCGCCAAATCCAATCATTGCTGCAATTTCCATGACAACTTTGTAACGTTCTTCGAATTTCTTTAAATTGAACGCATCAGCAAGGCGTTTGGTAAATGTATACCCGAAAACCCAACCTTCAAAGTATAAGTCGTTTAAAGATTCGGGACCATGACGAGTTGCGTCGTCATTCATTTGCTTCAGGGTCCGCATTGACAGAATCGCCATAGGCGAACCCAATAAATCTATTTCGCCTTGTT
>CAZGTJ010000269.1:0-1569 GCA_964528545.1 uncultured Methanosarcinales archaeon | reverse complement strand
ACTGCAGGCAGAGACACAACAATTCCTTTCATAAACTTGTCAATCGGCAAATGCGTCAATAGAAGAATGGTTGACATAGCAGGCTCAACCGAGCCATTTTCATCTGTCACGCTGTTTGTCAACAACATGAACGTGCCCAAAAGAAGCTTGAGCAGCAATGAAGTCGGAGCTTCCGGAAAATTTGTTTTCAGCCAGATTCAGCTGGAAAAAAATAACGTCATCAAGCTTGTCATGGTTGATAAGTCTAATAATAAAAACCAGAGGATATTCGAGACAAGCGTTGACATAGACGATCCGGCAGTGCAGCTAAACGAGATCCCACCCCTCACGTCCCAGGCAAACGTGACGTTTAGCGGCTCTGTAAATGAGCCTGTGACAATAAGAGTTTTCGTCGATACAAATGTGAACGAATCCTCCATGCCGCAGCAGATAACCGGGCTGAATGCCACAAAGATTGGAAAAAATTCAATAGAAATCAAATGGGACGAAGTAAAGAGCAATGATTTCAGCCATTATGTTGTCTATAGAAGCGACATAGGGGCGATAGCTTTGACAAAGCCCTCCAACTTCAATTTGTTTATCGATGCATTGGTGGACAGCGGGAAAAGCTATACATACCAGGTTTCAGCCGTCAATGTGCTGGGAAGAGAAGGCCAAAAATCAGAGCCATTGACAGCCGCTACCGAAAAGAACGGGCAGATATTAAACCTGAACCCAAGTTTGGTCGACGCATTTGAAGATTTCAGAAAGCCAATTTTAGTGACAAATGCAACAGGCAATTTTAATTTTGGAGTAAGGCTTGGCAAAGGCGACGCAACCTACAAGATAAAGGCTATAATTGAGGATTGTGCCGAGAACAGCGTCATAATCCAAAAGGATGTAACTCTTGACACAAAAAGACCGGAGGTAAAAATATTAAGCCCTCCAAGCGGCTCCTTGATATTTGAGAATGTGGCCAATGAAGTTGATGTTGTCGGAAAGACAAAGCCAAATGCAAGGGTTCATCTGTTTGTTGACAGGACTCCATTCAGCCTGTTTAATAATTCATTCGAAATAAGCGGGCTGCCTAATGAGATTCAAAATCTGCCCGAAGCTAATCTTGACGCAAAATGCCGCTCATCTGTTTCATCTTCTTTCTGCAGGACAGGCGCTGATTTTTCAGTTGATGCGGACAGCAACGGAAATTTCGAGTTTGAGGATGTTGACCTGACAACAATATTCGGAGGAGCTTCGCGGCTTTCGGAGGTCTCCCCAACTGAATTTAGGGATGTATTCCTTAATCCCGAGGGCCAGGAATCAAAAAGAGTCACCCTAGTTGTCATAGCCACTGACAAAACAGGCCAGAGAGGAGCTGCAACACAGGCTGTAAGGATAGGCACCTGCTGGAGCGGCAACCAGTCTTGGGATATCATCCCATTGACGCAATACCAAAGTCCAGGATTGTTGAGCACTGAGCGCTTAAGGGACGGAACAGAAACTATATACTTTTATTTTAACTACTCCTATATTGGAAGAGGCACAAATGCAAAAATAGACAACATAGTCTTATCCAAGGCATGCAGCGCGAGA
>CAZGTJ010000268.1:0-1573 GCA_964528545.1 uncultured Methanosarcinales archaeon | reverse complement strand
TGTAGTCCATTTATGCACCATTGAGATTTTCAATGCCAGCCGCAATTTCGTTGTTGTTAATTGCCATTCTTGGATCATCAAGAGTGTACCTGATTATGCCATCCTTGTCAATGACAAAGTAGGTATGGCCCGGATAAGAGCCTTTGTGCATTGAAGAATCAGTAAAAAGCACGTCGTAATCAGCAGATACTTTCCTGTCTGAATCAAACAAAATTTTCGAGTCTGACATTTGGGGCACTTTTCTAATTATCTGCTCCCATTGGGTTTGTGAATCAACCACAATTGAAAATGCTACAACATCGCCTTTGCTGAACCTTTCGTCTTTTGCAAACTCTGCAATCTGATTCCAGCATGATGGATAGCACATGCTTCCTTCATTGAAAAAAAGCACCACATATTTTCCTATAAGGTCACTTAGCTTTACAGTCTCTCCGTTTATATCTTTCAATTCAAAATCCGGAGCTTTCTTGCCAATTGCGGAATCATAAAACCCACTTGACTGACCCATGTAAGCCTTGTGGTGGCTTGCCATAGAATTATCAGGAGCCTGATTAGCGGGCCTCTTAAATCCGCTGAGAGCGGCATTAAGCGAGTAGCCAACTATCAAAGACAAAATTATTAAGCCGATAAAAACGTATTTTTTCTTAATTGTAAGTTTACTATCCTCCATTTTAATTCCTCCTATTTTTTGAATGCAACTTCCATAGGGCCTTTGTGCAAAATAAAAAAAGGATTGGAATAGCACCTCTGTGGTGTATTTCAAAGCATCCTTTTGATTTTCCTTTTCCCATACGGCACCTCCGTCATTACAAGCGGATCAGTGTTTATGATTTTTCATCATCAGCATATGACCAAACATGCAGGCTGACAAAAATGCAAACAATAGTAGGCTGTTGCTCTTCCAGCCAAAAAAGTAGCTTCCGGCAAGCAATATAAGAATCGGCACAACGCATATTAAAACCATGAAAAAATGATTATGATTTATCTTTTGCAAAAATCCTTCCTTCGGCTTGTGCGCGTGTTCGACCATAGTTTCGCCTTTCTTATATTAATTCTTTTTTCATCTGATCATACTGTTTTTTGCTTATTTCTCCTCTGGCATATCTGTTCTTAAGTATTTCAAGCGATTCTGTATCCACCTTTCCGCTTCCAAGCAGCTCAAATATTAGCCAGATTACTGCTACCCAAAATAATGCCATAAGAACAAATCCGAATCCCATGCCAAACCCCATGCGGCCTCTTCCCATTAGCATACTGCTTCCTAGCAACAAGAGTATTAATGCCCCCAAAATCCAGCTGTATGGTTTCTTCTCCATTTTACTGCATCATTGCTTCAAATGTTTCGTCTTCATGAAATTTTTCGCATTGTTCATGCGCTTTATCCATTTGATCTTTTGTCTCCGTGTCTAAATTCTTTGTCATCTGCTTGTGCATCGCATCCATGCCTTTTCCGCCCATCATGTCCATCATGTCGTTGTCTGGCAGATGTTTCTTGTCGTTGCTTTCCTGCGCAGAAGCAATTGCAACTACAGAAAGCAGCGCTGCGGCAGCAACTGCAAGCACAACCCAATTA
>CAZGTJ010000267.1:0-1573 GCA_964528545.1 uncultured Methanosarcinales archaeon | reverse complement strand
ATGATAAGTTTTCCTATTTTGTGTTACCACAATCCATGGCAAGGGACCTTCCCGATTTTGCCATGCAGATGGTCTCGCCCGGCAGGAAACATTACATCCTAGGAGTATCCGATTCAGTTCCGGAAATGTTCAGGCAATATTGGGTTTACCATGAATATGTGGAATATGTTAAAGAACCTGATTCTCCAGACAGCTGTGTCAACGCATTGGAACAAGAGCTGAAGGCAGTCCCTAATGACATCAAGCCAGAATATTTGCCGAGAAGATTGGCTTTTTTCACACGGCTTGTTGAATTTGCAAGGAACAGACCGGGTGAATATAGTCAAGAACAGATCCAAAAATTTGACAAATCAAGACTTAGGCTTGAACAAGTAGTTGCGGGAGGTTGATTATCTTAATTTTTTTATAATCTCCTCAATCTCAATCATCTCCTCCTCCCCGCTCTTCATATCCCTCAACTTCAGCTTTCCTTCCTGCAATTCTTTTTTGCCAACAAACAGAACATAAGGTATTCCCAAAGAATTTGCATATTCAAGATTTTTTGAAGGGCCTTTTTCATTCAGGTCAATGTCGGTGTTGATTCCTACATCTCTTAGTTGCTGCGCTATCTTAATGCTTTCATCGAGTGTTTTTATCGGTATAACATAAACTTTAGTATTGGTTTTTTTAACTGTTTTTTCTTTTTCCATCAGCGCGTCATAAATCCTGTCAACGCCAAAGCTCACTCCGACAGCGGGATAATCACCTTTTCCGAGAAAATTCCCGATTATTTTGTCGTATCTGCCGCCAGCGCAAACAGAGCTTTTCACATTTGAGTTTTTAAGGAATGCTTCAATGACAGTCCCTGTATAATAGGAAAGGCCTCTTGCAAGTGGCAAATCAAATTCAACAATGACATTAAAATTTTTTAAAAAAGCCAATAATTGCTGGATTTCCCCTAAGCCATCTGAATTTTTTAAAAAATTTTTTAATTGCTTGATTTTTTCCTCATTGCTGCCTTTTATGCTGATTAGGTCAAGAGCTTTATTGATTTTGACGCTGTCGATTCCCTGCTCTTTCATCTCATTTTTCACAACATTTGCTCCAAATTTCTCAAGCTTGTCTATCGACAAAATGGCTGCTTCCTGCCTGTCCGTTTCAATGCCGCAGTAGCTTAAAATGTCATTCAGCAATTTTCTATTATTAACTTTAACATCTACTTCCAAATTCAATTTGCAGAATGCCGTGTAAATAAGCGAAACTATTTCCGCATCTGAAGCCATCGATGAAGAGCCAATTATGTCAGGATCGCATTGCAGAAACTGCCTGTATCGCGCAGACGCAACAGGGCCGTCCCTGAACACCTCGCCTATCATATACTTTTTAAACGGCATTTTTACATTGGGATTCATGCCGACATACCTCGCAAGAGGCACGGTCAAGTCATATCTTAATCCTAAGTCTCTGTCTCCCTGATCTTTGAGCTTAAAAGTTTCTTTTAATATCTCAGCCCCGCCCGCATATTTTGATGCCAGCACATCAAACCTTTCAAGAACAGGAGTTTCCAACGGCGCAAACCCATAAAGCTCGAATA
>CAZGTJ010000266.1:0-1577 GCA_964528545.1 uncultured Methanosarcinales archaeon | reverse complement strand
GGCGCAGAATTAAAAAAGAATATTAAGGATTTATGGTGGCAAAAGTTTGTCAGACAAAGAGATGACATCTTGGGACTTGATGCAGCAATAATCATGAATCCTAAAGTGTGGGAAGCTTCCGGACACGTATCCGGTTTCTCTGATCCTTTAGTTGAGTGTAAGTCATGCCATAATCGGTTTCGGGCAGATCTTGTCGATGTGAATTCAAATTGTTCTACATGCGGTCATAAAAACTGGAGTGAGACCAAAAACTTTAATTTACTGGTCAAAACTTTTTTGGGGGCCGTCGAAGACAGTAAAAGTACCGCATATTTGCGTGGAGAAACAGCTCAGGCGATGTTTGTGGATTTTAAGAATATTTTAGCATCCAACCCCAAAAAATTACCGTTTGGAATAGCTCAAATGGGTAAGGCGTTTCGAAACGAAATTACCACTGGAAATTTTCTTTACAGACTTCGTGAGTTCGAACAGATGGAAATAGAATATTTTATTCCCAAACCTAAATCAGATATGGATTGGCAAAAATATTTTGAGCATTGGCAGAAAGAAATATGGGACTGGTTTAAATTAGTCGGAATTGATACGAAAAAAATTCATGAACATGAAATTCCTGACGGTGACCGAGCTCATTATTCAAAACGGACGATAGATTTCGAATTTGAATACCCATTTGGTCAAAAGGAATTATACGGCCTGGCATATCGTACTGACTATGATTTAAAACAGCATGAAAAATTTTCCGGACAGCTTTTGTCCTACCATGATCAAGAAACCGGTGAAAAGTATATTCCTCATGTTATTGAGCCTACTTGGGGAGTTGATAGAACTTTTTTGGCAGTACTTCTTTCAGCATACCATGAAGATGATAAACGAGTTTTTTTGAAGTTAAATCCGCGACTTGCGCCATACACGGTTGCCGTCTTTCCACTAGTTCGGAATAAACCGGAAATTATAGAAAAAGCTCGCGGTGTTTATAACACACTTAAATATTTTCAACGGACAATTTGGGATGAACGGGGGAATATCGGGAAAAGATATTATGCACAGGACGAGATCGGAACTCCATGGTGTGTGACGATTGATTATGATACCCTTAAAGAGGATACAGTAACCGTAAGAGATAGGGATACGACAGAGCAAATTAGAATTAAAATAGTAGATTTAAACGAACATTTTAATAAATTATTAAAAGGAGTTTAATAGATGAAAAAAATAATTATTCCTGTTGTAATTGTGCTTTTAATCAGTATCGGATTAATTGTTTATTTGAAAACCAGAGATGTTTCTCAATCTGAGGAAGAAGTCATAATACCCACACCGACAGTTGTTCTTCCAACAGTTTCTGAAAATATTAAAGTCGATTTAATTTCCAGAAATTCCCATAAATCAGTGGATTTGACTATAGATGGTTTAACGAGTGAAATTTCTTCTATCGAATACGAACTTACTTACGATACAGGTACAGGACTTCCGAGAGGTGTACTTGGTACCATCAATCTCAAAGGAGAAAAGAAAATCAACAAGACAGACATCACTTTAGGTACCTGCAGCAGCGGTAAATGTGTTTATGATATAGG
>CAZGTJ010000265.1:0-1587 GCA_964528545.1 uncultured Methanosarcinales archaeon | reverse complement strand
CTATCCTGTTGCGCACTGTTTTATCTCCGGGCTTTTTTCCTGCCGCCTTTTCTTTTGAAGGGCCGCCTTTGTTATTGTTCTCAATGATTTCCTTCAAGCCTGGCTTTTTTTTTTGCGGTTTCCTCAAAGGGGTAGAAGTTGACTACGACCAAATCCACAGGCTCAATCTTGTGCTTTTTCAGCTCAGAAGCATGCGTTTTGTTTTTCCGGTCGGCTAAAATGCCGCCGAAAATGTTCGGGTGGATCGACTTGACCCTTCCGTCCAGCATTTCAGGAAATTTTGTCACATCGGATACGGGGGTTGCGCCAATCCTGCTTTCGTTAAGCAATTTTGCGGTGTTGCCTGTCGAAATAATCCTGATTTTTAATTTTGCAAGCCCGCCTGCGAATTCAACAATCCCGCTTTTGTTTGAAACGGAAATAAATGCGGTCTTAATCATTTCATCCTCTGGACAAGTTTTTTTGATGTTACCGCTATTTTGTCATACCCTTTTCTTGTGTGATGGGCGGCTTTTTTTGGAAATTTTTTTGTGTACTCATAAGTCCCCCTGACAGTCCTCTTCACATGATGCTGAATCTTGTATTTTATCATCTTTATAGTCTCCATTCCTATCAGGAATATGCCCGCAAGGAGCACGATAAAGCTCAATGCATAGACAGAAAGGCCTGTAAGGAGGTAAAATGGCTCGTAAAGCTTTGCAATCAGCTTGACAAAAAAAATTCCAAGCAGGCCCTTCCCGTAAAATCCCATCGCAGTGCTGAGCATTACCAGAAAAATTCCTGCAATAAGCTTCTTGTCCTTATACCATACTACTTTGTTTTCTTCCATCAGCTAACCACGACTTTGCCGTTTTTGACCCCGATCCTGCCTTTGGAGTACAAATCAACGGCCTTTAGGATGATATCCTGCTCTGCCTTTTGAACCTTTGCCTTCAGCGAATCAGCAGTATCGTTCTTTTCAATTTTTACCTCTTTTTGCATTATTATGGGGCCGGTGTCGGCTCCTTCGTCCACAAAATGAAGCGTTGCCCCGGTTGTTTTTTCCCTGTTTTTTAGGACATCCTCATGAACATTTTTGTCCATTCCTCCGGCATATTTTGGAAGGAGGCTGGGGTGTATGTTCATTATCCTATTTTTGTACCTGCCCACAAAAAACCTGCTCAAAAATCTCATATAGCCTATCAGCAGAATCAAGCCGACTTTATTTTCATCAAGCATTTTCGAAACTTGCCTGTCGAAGAGCTCTCTCGACTTTTCTTTGTCTTTTTTGCCTTCTTTTTCCGCAACGAATTTTTTCGGGTCTATAAATACGGCTTTTATATTGTGGTTTTTAGCCCTTTCCAGGGCATAAGCATCCTGCCTGTCGGATATTAAAACGGAAATAATTGCGTTAATCTTCCTTGAGTTTATGGAGTCAATTAAAGCCTGCATGTCAGTAGCTCTTGTTGATGACAAAACCCCGATTCTTAGCATGAAACCCCCAATCCGGATGCATGGAATGTGATATTTAAACTTTTGCATGTAACGACAAAGTGTGTTATCCGTTTATTATTTCCCTTCGATACAATAATTCGTTTCATTATTAAA
>CAZGTJ010000264.1:814-1603 GCA_964528545.1 uncultured Methanosarcinales archaeon | reverse complement strand
ATCTCATGCAATCTAGTTAATGTAAAACCGTACAAATCCTCTTTTCCATCTAAAAGTTTTGGTTCCCTTCGTGATAATATAAGTTGATATTTATTTATTCCACAATTTGGAAGCGCTCCAGTTCCTCCCATATTGTATTTGCCTTGGACAAATTTGATTTTGAGTTTATTGTCTTTATTTAATGAAAGAAAAGTTTCTTCAAAACGAGAAGGATGTTGTCCTTCGCCATCGTCATAAATGCAAATGTTTGGGTTTGTCCTACTACCGGTAGCGATAATTTGAATTGATTCGGCAAATTTTCGCCTTACGTCATGTTCAACCTCAGAAAAATCAGCGTTTCTAATTCCGAAGAATTTGTCTATTGCAGCTTGAATAGAACTAGGTGCGTCTGGTCCTTCCGGATTAATTCCTCTGAGCCTACATTCTTTAACCAATATTGCATCAATTGAATTAACGGGCTTTTCTACCAAGGCGGGGATGGCATTTCCTTGTTGATTATGAATTTGGCTGAAGTTACCGCGAAAACCACCGATCGGTTTCCAATTTCCCTCTCTAGAAAGAATTGGATGTTTCTTAATTATTGCGGTAACTTCGTCTTCGTCTTTAGCGTCAATCAGCTTTTTAAATAATTCATACGACATACATTCTCACAATTTAAAATCTTCTTCTCTTTTCGTGAAATAAAATTTATTTTTAACTTCTTTAATCTTTTTTTTTTTTTTTGAAAATATTGCATTAACTTGTTCCTTGCCATATTTATTTTCTTGACAATGAGTGCAATGTACTGAT
>CAZGTJ010000264.1:0-804 GCA_964528545.1 uncultured Methanosarcinales archaeon | reverse complement strand
CTGTAAGTTGCTAATCGTTTAAATCGTTCCGTCTTTGTTTCAGCCACTTTTTTCTCCTCTAAACTTCATCCTTTTCGGCATTAGTATATACAAAAATGCCATATAGTCAATATGTATTATGCTAATTAATTAGCAATATTTATAGAAACCACCAAGCCCTCAAAATTGAATAACTCCACAACAATGATTGCTGTAGAAGGAGGGAGGGTTAACCCTTAAACAAATTCGACGTCGAGTGTTTTGTGGAAAGCGCGGGCTACTTTGATCAGCGTTTTTAAAGAAAAGCTTCTGTTTTGAGCATCTTCCAGACGCGAGACCATTTGCTGAGAGGTATGAAGTCGTTTGGCTAAGTCAACTTGGCTTAAACCTTGTTCCTCGCGCAACTTCGCAATTTGAATGGCTAGCCGGGCAAAGAGGCCTTCTTCATCAAATGCTTTCTTAAATGTCTTATCTTTAAGGTCCTCTTTGAGCCTATCTCTAAATCTACGTACGCCCTTCATAACTGAATGTCTCCTTCTCCAAGCCAAATAAAAAATACACTATTTTTGATGTATTTTCAAGCCGATTATTTGAACCTATGGGGGAACTAGCTGGAGGGAATGAGCGTTATTATTAAGTATTTTCGATAAAAATCAAGAGGAATTTATTTTTTAATCAATAAACACTATGGATATTTACAATTCTTCGAAGATTCGCAGGGCGGAGGCGCGGGGATCTTTGGCTTCGGTGATGGGACGGCCGATCACGAGGTAGTTTGCGCCCAGCTGAATGGCTTCGCGAGGGGTCATCACACGTTCTTGATCG
>CAZGTJ010000263.1:1392-1624 GCA_964528545.1 uncultured Methanosarcinales archaeon | reverse complement strand
CGCAAACTCCGGCGCAAACGTCCTCATATGCCAAAAAGGGATTGATGACGTTGCGCAGCACTTCATGTCAAAGCATGGGATGTATGCGGTAAGAAGAGTCTCGGATTCCGACATGAAAAAAATTGCAAAGGCAACAGGCGGAAAAATCGTAAACAACCTGAATGATTTAAACAAGGACGATTTGGGATTTGCCGGTACGGTCGAGTCAAGAAAAGTCGGCGATGAGGAATTC
>CAZGTJ010000263.1:0-1382 GCA_964528545.1 uncultured Methanosarcinales archaeon | reverse complement strand
GTGCAATCACGGATGCAATCGGTGATGTTTCGGCGACTTTGAAGGACGGAAAAGTAGTTGCAGGAGCAGGAGCCCCTGAAGTGGAGCTTGCAATAGAGCTAAGAAAGTACGCTGAATCGCTAAGCGGAAGGGAGCAATTGGCGGTAAGGGCGTTTGCAGACGCAATGGAAATTATCCCGACAACCCTGATTGAAAACGCGGGATTGGACCCGATTGACATCATGACTGACCTGAAGGCGGCCCATTCAAAAAAGCAGAAATGGGCAGGCGTTGACGTCTTCACAGGAAAAATTACAGACTCGTGGAAAAAAGGAGTGATAGAGCCTTTGAAGATAAAAACGCAGGCAGTCTCTTCGGCATCAGAAGTTGCTGTAATGATTCTAAGGATAGATGATGTAATTGCATCTTCGGGCTCAAAGAACCAAGCTCCGCAAATGCCGCCCGGAATGGGGGGCATGGGTGGAATGGGCGGGATGGATATGTGATTCCATTCTTTCTTTTCATTTTTTTAAATTTTTCGGGCGAAGAAGATGAACTGTATCCAGCTCATCATTACTAAAGCTCAAAAAATTTTTATAGTTTGGCGTTTTTTACGAAAGCACAAATCATGAAAAAAGCCCAGTCCTGGAAATTGTACTATCTCCTTGCTGTCTTTGTATTTCTCATGATTTTTTTTATTTTTATTTATTTGTTTGTCAGGAAAAAAATTTTGGGACGATGAATCTTCTTTTCCTTATCGATCTGGAATAATTCCAGTCTAAATTTTTAAAAATTGGATGTCCGATATTAGTGGCAGGAAAAATAAAATTTTCGATATATTTAAAAAGAAAATTGAACTAACTAAAGCGGGATGGTGGCAATAAAATATAATACTACGGCAGACATTAAGGTGCCGAAAAGGATTGTGGACCAGGTAATAGGGCAGGAAGACGCAGTCAGGGTCATAAAAAAAGCTGCACAGCAAAGGAGGCACGTTCTCTTGATAGGGGAGCCGGGAACAGGAAAGTCCATGCTGGGGGTCGCCCTGGCTGAGCTGTTGCCGATGGAAAAGCTGGTCGACATAATTGCATTTCCCAATCCAAATGATGAGAATATGCCGCTGATTAGGACTGTTCCTGCAGGCTCGGGAAGGGACTTGGTTGCAAAAGCAAGGGTCCATTCGATTACAAATTTCAAGAACCAGAACATTGTCATGTTTGTCCTTCTTTTGGTTGGAATTCTGATCCCGTATTTTACATGGTCGTATTATCTTGGAAAGTTCGGAAGCACGGTTGCAGCAATCATGACAGCCGCTTCCTCAATTGTTGTGATATTGATTTTTATAGGAGTGACCTTCTCGCTTACGCTCGGAAAAAGGATGGAAGGCAAGATCAAAATACCGA
>CAZGTJ010000262.1:0-1639 GCA_964528545.1 uncultured Methanosarcinales archaeon | reverse complement strand
AGTAATAAAATTAGAGAAGCTCTTGGTTTTATACCAAAAAAGAGTATTAAAGATGCTATTTTAGATTTAAAAGAAGCATATTTAGCCGGAAAAATCCTAAATCCATTGACTGATAAAAAATATTACAACATAAAGACCATGAAATCGTTTACTCCTAAATTTTCCTATGAAAAAACAAAACAATAATACAGAAGATTTAAGACAATTTATAGAAAATTATCAAAGAGAGTTGAGCCGGGCGCTGCAACTGTTGGACATCGTGCAAATAAATAAAATATTAGAAATATTACTTGATGCCTATCATAGTGGAAGAAAAGTATTCATAATGGGAAATGGAGGAAGCGCCAGCAATGCGTCTCATTTCGCCTGTGATATAGGAAAAGGCACGCTGAAGAGGATTTATGACAGGAACGAAAAACGCTTTAAAGTATATTCACTTACTGATAATGTAGCTCAAATAACAGCCTTTGCAAATGATCTGAACTATGATGATATTTTTGTCCAGCAACTGCAAAATTTAGTGGAGAAGGGTGATGTGGTTATAGCGTTGTCAGGCAGCGGCAACAGCCGGAATATTATAAAAGCCCTTCAATATGCCAGGCGAGAACAGGTAAAAACTATCGGAATACTGGGATTTACGAGCGGAGGGAAAGCCGCCAAACTGGTAGATTTTCCGATCATCATCAAAAGTAATAAATACGGAATCTGCGAAGATATTCAGCTTATTCTAAACCACATCATAATATCTTGGATGTCGCTAGTTAAAGACAATAAAACGGATAAATAGAATAGAATGACGAAACAGAATTTATTACTTCTTTATCATAATCTTCTGAGAATCCGCTTGGTTGAAGAGGAAATTGCCCGAAAATATAAAGAACAGGAAATGCGCTGCCCCGTGCATTTATGCATTGGCCAGGAAGCAATAGCTGCAGGAGTCAGTTTTTTGCTTCATAAAGAGGATATAGTTTTTTCCGGACACCGGTCTCACGGTCATTATCTGGCTAAGGGAGGAAGTCTGCGGGGAATGATCGCAGAAATTTATGGCAAACAAACGGGTTGTTCACTCGGCCGCGGCGGCTCACAGCATTTGATTGATCTTCAGGCAAACTTTTACGGGGCAAATCCGATTGTGGCCGAAACTATACCTGTTGCGGTAGGAACCGGTTTAGCACAAATTTACCAGAAGACAGGAAATATCGTCACAGTCTACTTTGGCGACGCGGCGACTGAAGAAGGAGCAACCTTCGAAAGTTTGAATTACGCCTCTTTAAAAAATTTACCAGTCTTATTCATTTGCGAAAATAATCTTTATTCAATCTCAACCCATATCCGGGAGCGCCAACCCAAACGAAATATTTATACAATTGCGAAGGCCATAGGGATAAAAGCTTATTCGGGAGACGGTATGGATATATTACAGGTTTTGGAGTTAACCAAAAAAGCGCTGAGTTATATGCGAAAGACTCAAAAGCCGGTTTTTATCGAATTTGCAACTTACCGATTTTTGGAGCACGTCGGCCCGAATCCAGATCCGGCCGGATCGCGTCCTGAAAAGGAAAAGAACTATTGGCGGAAAAAATGTCCGGTCAAACAATTTGAAAAATACTTATTGGAGCAAAAAATACTAAATCCGGAT
>CAZGTJ010000261.1:0-1674 GCA_964528545.1 uncultured Methanosarcinales archaeon | reverse complement strand
TATCTATCTGGTATCCTGCTGGACGAAAATTTGAACCACCATCAACATTATCAAAACAAAGTTCTTCATTTAAAAGAGTTCTAACTTCTCCTTCCCATGCCTCTCCTAGTTCTTGATTACTTTTCCTCGGCATTTTATAAGATAAAATTTTAATATCTATTTAAACTTTTACCTATAAGTCAAATACATTGATTAAGGCGACAACAAAAAGGGGATTTACGTTTTTTGTATCTGTCGCGAAAGATTTTCTCACTTCGGGCAAGACTCCAAGAGAGTTTCTGTTATCCTATGCAACTAAGTCATGTTGTATAAATTGAGTTATATTTTCTGAGAAATTTTTTTGTTGCAGAACTTAACGCTCTTATGTCGGAATAGCAACGGTTGACACTTATGGCGCTCGCAATTCTTTTGTTGACACTTCCCTCGACAGGGTTCATATTAGGGTCGTGCTTTCCCAGAAAGATTGGCTTTAATAGGGGGTGGTTCTTGAAAAATCGCTTCACTTTTGGTGTTCGATGGTATGTTGCCCAGTCAATAAAAAGAATAATCTTCGCTATACGATTTCTTTTTGCATATGCAACAATATGTGAAAGGTGTTTCCTGAATTCGATATTTCTGCGTCGAGAAAAACAGTCCCATAAGATTCTCCTTTTTGGCCAAAAAAGGGTGATAAAGCAATTGATTCTTTTCGTATAGCCTGGCGTTGCGATTTCTATTATTTGCCCTTTTGGCGTCCAACTTCGCTGAGATTTTCCTAATAGCTCTGTCCATTTCTCATCTTGAAAGCCTACGAGGATGTTTTTTTTAAGAGCATGCTTGCAGCACGTTTGTAGTTACGAATCTGTGTTCGCTTGCCGTAATTTTTGTGCATAGAACCCGGCGCCCTCATTTTCGGGCTTTTGAGCACAATACCGATATCGCACAGAATCCGATGAACACTGCTGAAATCAAGCTGTACTCCTTCCTTACGGAGTTCTTTTGCAATATCACGCAAAACCCATCTGCCTTTTAGGTATCCAAACGCTTGTGGATCTTCACTTAATAATGAAGGAATAATTTTTTTGGCCATTTGCGCTTTGGTTGGTTTTCTTCCCGTAGGCTTTTTCATGTGCAAGCCAGCGATTCCCTTTGCCCGAAAAAACCTTGTCCAAGCAAAAACTTGCTTTATGGTGACGCCAAGATGGCGCGCAACATCTTCCGCAGACTTTTTTTCAGCACGTAAGAGAATCCCCGATGCTGCACGATACTCACGTTTGTCTTTTGTCTTTACCATAAACTGCCGCAATGCTTGTTCCTGTTTGTCTGATAATCTGATTCCAGAGTGGCGTCCCACATTTATCACCTCAAGAACAAGATAATATTACCTAATATATAAAACTTACCTTAGTATCAGAATTAAACACTTCTTGAAAACAGAAAATATCAACATCTGATTGCGACTGGATAAAATCCATAAGTGGCTCAAAAAGCCTGCCTCCCCAGATATTTAATGTAATTAGTTTCACAAATAATGTGTATTTGAATGATTTTTAAAAAGCTTTGTCTGCGCACTGAGATGGAGCGTTGACTTTTATCTTGGCTTTTTGAACGATCTAAAACCCAAACCCCATAATATATTCCAGTTAAGAATTTTTAGAGTGACCATTGTTACTTTCCTTCAACTAATCTTGAAAT
>CAZGTJ010000260.1:0-1709 GCA_964528545.1 uncultured Methanosarcinales archaeon | reverse complement strand
AACTAAATGGCATGTTAGCCCGCTATCAAATTTAACTACTCCTTTCCCCATTCAACCCTGTTCCAGACACGCTCGTGGAAGTAATAAATTATTGTGCTGATTGTATTCGAAGCAAGCGCTATTCCAACAGCGGTCAATGCAATTCCAAGAGAAGGCAGCGCTTTTTTTATGAAGAAAAAAATTATTGTGAAATCGCTTGCAAGCGCAATCGCTCTCCACGACACAGCCTTTGCAAATGATCTCCTTTTCTGTGACTTGTACGTTTTGCTTTCCACAATAAAACTCTCCGAAAGAGCTATATAAAATTAACTAAAAGCGCAGAGTTTATTTACACTTCAAACCCATGTTTTCCATACATTGGAGTGAACACGAATGCGCCAAGAAACTCAAGCTCCAGATGGCCGCTTTTATCCTTTGTTCCTCGAACCATTTCCTGCTCCTCCCTGTTCCCCACAGGCCCCACTATTATCCCTTCGGGTCTAAGCTGGTCAAGGAGCGGCTTTGGAAATTCCCTGCACGCAGCCGTTATTATGATTTTATCAAAAGGCGCTTCCTGCGGCATTCCATTTGAGCCATCATCCTCAAAAACAAACGCGTTTCTTACCCTTGATTTTCTTAAATTCCTTCTTGCAAACTGAACAAGCTCCGGCACAACTTCAGTTGAAATCACTTTTCCTTTCAGGCCTACAATTCTTGCAATTATCGCTGTCTGGTACCCAGAGCCGGTTCCTATCTCAAAGACCTTGTCCCCGGGCTTTAGCTCAAGCGCAGAAGTCATAATCATTACGGTTGTAGGTTGGGATATTGTTTTTCCCCGCATCAATGGAAGCGGCATATCCTCATAGGCAGCATCCCTCATGTCATCAAAAACAAAATCCTCTCGGTGGACTTCGGCAAATGCCTTCAGCTCCCCGAGTTTAAAATTGAAGTGCTCCTTCCAGAAATTAATCAGCTCAGTTTTATGGGTCATTGCCAATGAGAATGCAGACAAATACTTAAATCTTGCCAATTAGCACACCACTATATGCCTGATGTCAAAACATTTTTAAACAATGAAATGGAATCATTGCCATGATCGAAAAAGAAAAAATTATTGAAACCCTGAAGAAAGTTTGCGACCCTGAAATCCAGCTGGATATATGGAGCCTTGGATTGGTGTATAATGTGGATATAGAAGGAAACAAGGTCAAAATCCTTATGACTTTTACAAGCCCAATGTGCCCGTACGGGCCGCAGCTGCTTGAAGACGTAAGGAGGCAAATTTCAGCTGTTGACGGCGTCGGGGAGGTTAATGTGGAGATCACTTTTAATCCTGTCTGGGGTCCTGACAAAATGTCAGAAGAGGCAAAGATTGCGCTTGGAATTTAGTTAATAATAAATACTTGCTCCATACTGAATTTTTATGGTCTTCAAGGGAATGATTCTTGTATTGGCAGCGCTTGGACTGATATTTACAGTTGGACCATTTTTTAACTATGCGGTTTTTGATTTTCAATGCGAAACCAAGGGCTGTTCCGGGCAGATATGCGAGTCAAGAAAAATATTTTCCAAGGATTATGTAACTACATGCGAATTTCTTCCGGAATACAATTGCAATAGGGACTGCGGAGCAAGAAGTCTTAAATGCGGTTTTGATGAGAATTTCAGGAATTCGTGCACAAAATGCGTGAAAGACTGCAAGAGCAAATACGAATTCAGCAAGGCAACTG
>CAZGTJ010000259.1:0-1721 GCA_964528545.1 uncultured Methanosarcinales archaeon | reverse complement strand
AACTAACTTTTTTCACCCCAAATCAATCTCATCTTCCTCAAATGCAGTTATCCATTCCCATTTTTTCTCGGCTATTTTGTAGCGTTCAATGTTGCCTATGTCAAACCACTGGCCTGCAAATGGAAAGCCCCTTAATCTTCCCGATTTTGCAAGCGCGGGAAAAATATCCTTTTCAAGCATCGAAAACCCGTCAGGAATCATGTCAATGACTTCAGGCTCTATGATATAAAATCCGGCATTAATAAGATTAGACGGCGCATTAACGGGCTTTTCCACAAACTCAATTATCCTGGAGCCGTCAAGCCTCGCAACTCCGTAATGCGAAGGATCATCAACTGTTGTCAAAGCAATCGTTGCAAGGGCATTTTTGCGCCTGTGCAGCCTGAACATTCTCGGTATGTTTATGTTCTTTAATTCATCGCCGTTTGACACAATGAAGCTGTCCTTAATGTGCTTTTTGAGCAGCCTTAATGGTCCTGCTGTTCCAAGGGACTCATTTTCCTCAACATAATCAATGGTTACACCTAGTTTGCTTCCATCCCCAAATTTATCTCTAATCGTCTCTTTCAGGTAGCCAGTGCACAAGATAATGTCCCTTATGCCGTATTTTTTGAGAAGGTCGAATAATTGCTCTGTTATTGTTTTGCCGTGAACTTCAAGAAGAGCCTTTGGCATCTGCTTAATCAGGGCTTCATCCAAAGTTATGGTAACTCTCTCTTTCATATACTCTCCACCTGTATTTTTGTAAACATTTAGCTTATTTATAAAGTTTTTGATTTTTGTATGATAAAGTATGATAAAATGGAAAAATTTAAATATAAGGTCGAATAGCCACCTTCCGGTGGTTTATGGACAGAAATCTGGCTTTGGATTTTGTAAGGGCGACAGAAGCAGCTGCAATTGGCTCAGCATACTGGATGGGCAAGGGCAGTGAAAAGGAAGCTGACCAGGCTGCGGTTGAGGCAATGAGAAAAGCCTTCAACATTATTGACATGGACGGCACAATTGTAATTGGCGAAGGGGAAAGAGATGAAGCTCCTATGCTTTACATCGGCGAAAAAGTAGGCACAGGCAAGGGAATGAAGCTGGATATTGCAGTCGATCCCTTGGAAGGCACGACAATAACAGCCCGCGGAGACCAGAATGCAATGTCTGTTTTTGCAGCAGCCCCGGGAAATTCTTTATTGAATGCACCTGACACTTATATGGACAAGATTGCCGTAGGGCCAAAATGTTTGGGTGCAGTTGACCTGGACTGGCCGATTGAGGAAAACCTGAACGCTGTCGCTGAGAAGCTGGATAAGGATTTGGAAGAAGTTACTGTTATCATACTTGACAGAGACAGGCATAAGGAAATCATTCAAAAAATCAGGCAAACAGGCTGCAGGATACGATTGATTAGGGACGGTGACATAGCAGGGGCATTGGCGCCTGCAATTGAGGATTCCGGAGTTGATATTTTGATGGGAATCGGAGGCGCTCCAGAGGGAGTAATTGCTTCTGTCGCGCTCAAGTGCCTCGGCGGGGAAATCCAAGGCAGATTAAAATTTAGAAACGAAGAAGAAAAAATCAGGGCAAAAAAAATGGGAATTGCCGAATTGGACAACAAGCTGAAAATGCACGACTTAGTGCGAAGCGACGAGGCAATGTTTGCTGCAACTGGCGTAACAGACGGCACAATATTGAAAGGCGTCCAATTTTTGAGCGACGGGGCAAAAACG
>CAZGTJ010000258.1:0-1739 GCA_964528545.1 uncultured Methanosarcinales archaeon | reverse complement strand
TCATACACATTTCTTCTATGGACTCCAGATGCTTCTGTCAGCTGTCCCGCCTGCGCCGTTCCAAGCTCTAATAGTGACATATACACCTTAGTTTCATTTGGCGTTAATCCAAGTGACCAAAATACTGATGTGTCCATACCAACACCAAAGCAGCAGGAGTACTTAAATATTGTGGTGTTATTGTATCACCACATGAGTTTATATATTCCACAGATTTACCATGCTTTATGAAAAAAGTCAACATTGAAATCAATATTTTGGACATAAATCTCATGGATGACTTCAAAGATAAATAGTCTCAAGAACTTTGGAGGTGAAATCCTGAACCAAGCACAAAACGTCTCCAGGCAAAAGCAAAAACCAGAAAACAGCCTGGAGATTAATACTCAATGATGGTCAATATTCCCTGAACGGTTGGAGATTGGTTTGAAATTAAAGCAGGAATTTGATGAGAAGCACAAGTAATTGTGAAGGGAAATTCAAAATTTCCACATCAAAGAAAAGTTTTGAAAAAACCCAAGTAAAACTGGGCAGAAAAAAATCAATTAACGTAAAAATCGACGCAAATTCGGTAAAACCCCGGGGAGTATTGACCACATTTTATAACTTCCAAAATTCTGCATTTTCTTCCTGATTTGCTGCACGCATTTTTTATTTTGTCTTTTGCTTCATGGAACTTTCTTTCATCAAAAAAGTCATAGAAATGAATCAGCCCGTTTTTTTTTGCAAGGCTTAGTGCGATGCCCAGGTATTTTTCTGCGCTTTTCGGAAGAGGCATCAAGATCCTGTCGAACTTCAGCTTTAATTTTGGGGCTATTTTTTTGACATCTCCCTTAAATAATTTAATTTTGCCCTCGAGCTTGTTTTTTTTCACATTTTCAAGCGCATATTTGTGTGCAATCGGATTTATCTCAATCCCATAAATACCTTTTGCTTTTGTATTTTTTGCAATGATAATAGGATACGCCCCAGAACCGGAGAACATAACCAAAATATTTTCGTTTGGATTTACCTGGCTGCAGACTCTTCTTCTTTCAGAGCTTAGTCTTGGAGAAAAATAAACCTTTTCAACATCAATCTTCAGAAAAGCGTTATTTTCCCGTGCGACAGTTTCCTTTCTTTTCTCGCCAGCAATCACCTTCAACTTAGGTGTTCTGAACTTTCCTGAGTATTTTTTTGTTTTTTTGCACACCACTTTGATATTTTTGTAATTTTCAAGGATAACCTGCCCGATTAGGTTTTCTTTTTTGGCGAGCTGTTTCGGAAATTCCGCGAAAATCATTATGTCTCCCACTACATCAAATGAGGTTGAAACTAACTTTAGTTCTTTTTCCGATAATTTTCCTTTCAAATAGAACTTAAGGTTTTTTTTCATTTTTGGATCAGCAAAAAAAGTCATTTAGACCTTTCTGCGTTTTTCTTTCCCTCGATTTTGACAAAGCTTCCAACTGCGATTTCACTCTTTCTGCAGAAAAATCATGATGGTCAACAAGAAGTTTCATAACCTCATTTTCGTCGGCAGGCTTCCACTCAAGCCTGTAGTTTTTTGTCGTTGGAATATCTTTAATTGTGTCAAACACTTCCTGCCATGGAAATTCAAAATGTTCAACCCATTTTACTTCGTTGAAAAGCGCTTCAAGGTTGTTCCCAAACCTTTTTACTATCTTCAGAGCCCCTCTCGGGCCGATTCCCTTTATTCCTCCTGGATTATAGTCTGTTCCAATCAACATTGCGAGCGC
>CAZGTJ010000257.1:0-1760 GCA_964528545.1 uncultured Methanosarcinales archaeon | reverse complement strand
TAGGCACGCAGCTAAAGGTAGAAAGGCCTGGAAAAGCAACAGCAATAACAATTTGTGATTCCATAGAGGGGCCAATCGTTAAATTAAAAGATGGAAGTGTCATCCTAATAGACAGCGAGCAAAAAGCCAAACAATATGTAAGTTCCATAAAGGAAATACTGTTTTTAGGTGACATACTGGTAAGCTACGGAGATTTCTTCAACAGAGCTCACACCTTGGCGCCGGCAGGTTATTGCGAGGAATGGTGGGCGCTCGAGCTGGAAAACACAATTGTAAAAATGTTTGGCAGCTTGGATTATGAAAAACTATCCCATTCTACAGGCGTAGAAGCGGCACGCCTGGAAAAATTTACAATAGGCTATCATTCAGAAATCCCAACCGGCTCAGAAACAATAAAGCTCAGCAATGCACTAGAAATCCCATTGCATCCGCGTTATACATACCATTGGAAGACAATTTCAAAAGTGGATTTTCTCGGCATGGTTGAATGGTTAGCTTCAGCCAAAATAGAAACTGAAGAAAACCAAATTAGGAAAATGATTTTGCCTAAGAACGAAGCTTCAAAGAGAACTTTGGAACTCATAGGCTTGCCTCATGTTTTTGTCAACAACGAGTTCACAATTATAGAGCAGGATGATGCAGAAATCCTATACACATTATTCGGAATGATGGATATAAATTTCTATGACAGATTTAAGACCACTGAAATAGAAGACCCGCTTGACATTATAAATTCAAATTCAAAACTAAAATCAAGAGACAAGTCCGGCACTTTTATCGGCGCAAGAATGGGCAGGCCTGAAAAAGGAAAAGTGAGAAAGATGGATGGCGACCCCCATACGCTTTTTCCGATAGGAAAAGAGGGCGGAAAAATGAGGTCGTTCCAAAGCGCTTTAGAGGCGGGAAGTGTGACCGCAGAATTCCCAATCTATTTCTGCGACAATTGCAGGAAAGAAACAATAATGGGCGTGTGCGAGCAATGCAGTAACAGAACTATTAAGATGAATTTCTGCAATATATGCGGCGTAACAAAAAATGAAAAATGTGCTCACGGAAAAACATTAACCTACAAGACGCAAAGGATAGACCTTAACTATTATTTTACAAGTGTGCTGAATAATCTGGAGATGGGACAATACCCGGACTTGATAAAGGGAGTCAGGGGAACATCCAATAAAGAGCATATCCCGGAGCATTTTGCAAAAGGAATACTAAGGGCAAAGCATGACATACCAGTTAATAAGGATGGAACCACAAGGTATGATATGACACAATTGCCAATAACTCATTTCAAGCCAAAAGAAATTGGAACATCTGTAGGGGAACTAAACAAGCTTGGCTATTCTGAAGATATCAACGGCCAGCCATTGGTAGATGCTGAACAAGTGGTTGAATTAACCGCCCAGGACATAATTTTGCCGAAATGTGAGGACGCACCGGAAACTGGAGCAGACAAAATACTTTATAACACTGGCATGTTCATAGATGAGTTATTGGTGTTGTTGTACAAGCTAGGTAAATTTTACAATTTTAAATCAGAAAAAGACCTGATCGGCGAATTGGTTGTTGCCTTAGCGCCCCATACATCAGCAGGCATAGTTGGAAGAATAATAGGATTTTCAAAAACACAGGCTTTCTATGCACATCCATTGTTCCATGCGGCTACTCGTCGCGACTGTGATGGTGATGAAGCCTCTGTGACCCTTTTAATGGATGCTTTGCTTAATTTCTCAAAGAAATTCCTGCCGGATACTAGGGGT
>CAZGTJ010000256.1:0-1786 GCA_964528545.1 uncultured Methanosarcinales archaeon | reverse complement strand
AAATGAAATTTTTTATTTATATCTTATATAAAAACAATCATCTTAGGATACCTTAAACTATATAAATATATTTATTTCTATATTGATATCCTAATAATATTAAAAGTGATGTAAAGGCACTGGACATGGGGCGAAGCAAAATCTTAATAAACGACGTCGGATTTACTATAGTAGCCGTTTAGTATTTCAGTATTATTTTCAATATAGAGAATATTAAGTCAATAAAAATCAAAATGATAACTTATGCAGAAAATCCGTACAAGCCAGAGCAGATAAGGCATATCCTAAATCCAGTTGTTGATAAATGGTTCTTTACAAGATTTAAGGAATTCTCATTGCCTCAGCTTTATGGCGTGATGGAAATTCATTCGAGGAATAACATTCTTGTGAGCGCTCCGACTGGCGCAACAAAAACTTTGACTGCCTTCCTGTCAATTTTAAATGAGCTGATTGACTCAAGCGAAAAGGGAATACTGGAGAACAGGGTTTATTGCGTTTATGTCAGCCCATTGAGAGCTCTGTCAGAGGACATCAAGCACAATTTAATCGAGCCGCTGAAGGAAATGGAGAAGATTGCCTGCAAAAAATTCGGAATAAAGGTAGCTTCAAGAACTGGGGACACCTCAACTTCAGAGCGGGCTGGAATGCTGAAAAAAGCGCCCCACATTTTGATTACAACGCCCGAAAGCCTTGCAATAATGCTCGCATCGCCAAAATTTTCTGGGCTCTTAAAAAACGTTGAATGGTTTATCGAAGACGAGGTTCATGCGCTGGCAGAAAACAAAAGAGGAGTTCATTTGTCGATTTCAGTGGAAAGGCTAAGCAGGATTGCGCCGTCACTGACAAGAATAGGGCTGAGCGCAACAATCGCGCCCCTTGATGAAATAGCAAAATTCCTTGTCGGCTATGAAAATGGAAAATTAAGGCACTGCAAGATTATTGACGTGCAATTTATCAAGCAGATGGATTTGAAAGTGCTGTCGCCCGTTCCAGACTTGATAAGCGCTGACTACACGTCAATGCACAATTCAATGTATGCCTTGATTGACGACTTGATACAGCAGCACAGGACCACTTTGATTTTTACAAACACAAGAAGCGCAACGGAAAGAGTCGTTCACCATCTTAAAGAGAAATTTCCAAAAAAATACACAGAAAATATTGGGGCACATCATGGCTCCCTCTCGAAGGAATTAAGGCACAGCATTGAAAACAGGCTGAGAAAAGGCGAGCTTAAGTGCATTGTCTCGAGCACTTCTCTTGAAATGGGGCTTGATATAGGATATATTGACCTGGTTATTTGCCTTGGAAGCCCCAAATCAGTCGCAAGATTCTTGCAAAGAGCCGGGCGTTCTGGGCATAAGCTGCATGATGCTGTAAAAGCAAGAATTATTGTCTTTGACAGGGACGATTTGGTGGAGTGCGCAGTTCTCCTCAAGGCAGCCATCGAGAAGAAAATTGACAAAGTCCATATCCCGGCAAATTGCCTGGATGTTCTTGCACAGCAGCTGCAGGGGATTTCTTTGGAGCAAAGATGGGGGCTAAGCGAAGTTTACAGTCTTGTAAAGCAAAGTTACTGCTATCATGAGCTGTCTCATAAAGATTTCATGGAAATTGTAGACTATCTTGCAGGTAAATATGTTTCTCTGGAAGACAGGCACATCTATGCAAAAATCTGGCATGATGAGGACACAAACGAAGTTGGCAGAAAAGGGAAAATGAGCAGGGTCATTCACATGACTAACATAGGGACAATTCCAGAGGAAACTTACATAACTGTCAAGGT
>CAZGTJ010000255.1:0-1822 GCA_964528545.1 uncultured Methanosarcinales archaeon | reverse complement strand
GCCGAGCGCTTTCTTAGCGCAACAGAGCACTTAAAGAAAGGCGGTTATTCTGATATGAGCACGAGCACAGTTTTCTATGCAATGTATCACTGCCTGCTGGCTGTTGCTGCAAAGCATGGATATGACTCAAGAAACCAAGAGTGCACTTTTGCCTTGGTTTACTGGCTAATTGAAGAGGGCAAGATAGGTTTTGACAAGGAACTTTTGGAAAGAATAGCTTCCCTCGAACCAAAGGATAATGGCGAGACCAGCGTTAGCATTAGAGAAAAGTACCAGTATGGGACAGAATTCTCCGTCAAAGAGAATTTATATGGGGAGCTTGTTGAGCTTGCAAGAGAAACTCTTTCAAAGACCAAAATTATAATTGAAGAGTAATCCAAACATTTCTTTGCTTATAAATTTCTTTGCCATTAACCACTTTAATATAGTAAAAAATAGAAAGGTTTAAAAATAAAAAAGAATCCAAGGTTAAAGTGAGCACGAAGGATCTAGGCAAGACAATAAGAAATGCAGCGGGGACAGCAATGATCGGACTGGCAGCCATTGCCGCTGACGGCTGCGCGGGATTAATGCCAAAGCCTGAAATATCCAGCACCCATGCACAGAATTATTCGTACGGCTTGGGAGGAATTGAAAAAAGTATTCCTCAAGGGCAGTATGAAGCAAGAGTTTGGAGTGCAGGAAACCAAGCAGAGGAAGCTTTCTTTTACGTATTAAGCAAGCAAGGCGACAAAAAGCTGCCTTTCGCGAATGAGCCAGAATATACGGTTCAAAATCTCGGAATAAAATCTCCTAAAGACATAGCAGGCCTGATTAAGCAAAAGTATTCTAAATCCGCGGACAATTTGGGAGAAATTGTAGTAGAGTCTTATAAAACAGGAAATGGACAGGTTGTTTATATTATTAGAAAAAAAGACATTGAGTTTAGAGTCAGCTTTGGCAAATTATACTTGAGCGGAGCTTCAACATCCCAAGGCGGCTCCGGCGGTGGAGGCGGAGGCGCCGGAAGCGGCGGTGGAGGGGGTGGAGGGGGCTCTGGTGGTAAATAACTTCACTAAAAAAATTAAGAGTTTAAATATCTTATTTTGTCATTTTTAAACTGGCTTGGACTTGATTTCCGTTATCATCAGTCCCATAAAATGTTTCTGTCATAGTTTCTGAATTAAGATCAGTATACCAATAATTTTCAGGGTCGGAAATAGAATTTCCAGATGTAATATAATTTGCGCCATAATCCTGGGCAATATTTGTTTTCATCGGATCGCAACCACGTGATTGATAACATTTTTGTCTAGAATCTATCGTAACACCAAATTTCCCTCCTATTTCTGAAATAGTAGATTCATAGTCATAATAGGTTATACCATTTTCGTTTCTTGTATTAATCAAATTGTAACTCGCTTGCAACTGTGCTTTTGCATTAACACAATTCCCATTCTGCAATACTTGCCCTGTCGGGCATCCGCATTGTGAAGGATTGTCCACCAAAACCAAGTTTGTGTCGCAGTATTTCGGCTTTGTCAAAGAGCAAGTGTCAATCAAAGTTCCGTCGCTGCAAGTGGGAGTGCATGGCGTGCTTGAATATACCACATATCCGCTTGGACAAGTTGGGTTTTTGGAGCATGAAACGCTTGTTGACTGCCTGCAGATGCATTTGTTTTTATTTCCGCAGTAGCCCCATGAAGTTGCGCTTCCCTGAGGGTATCCAAGATTGCCACAGTATGTGTCGCATCCGCTTTGCCCGATTTCACAGCTCTGCGGGCTTTCCCTTTGACATATCAGCGTCGAATACAAATTTATTTTGCATTGCTAAGTGGAAGCG
>CAZGTJ010000254.1:870-1824 GCA_964528545.1 uncultured Methanosarcinales archaeon | reverse complement strand
ATAAATGTTTCGTTACTGGAAAGTAACAATAAAGTCATTACCTTAAGGCAAAACATTTAAATATTAGTTACCTATTAGGTAACCTTATGACTGTTGAAATACCCCAATACGGATTAAAGGCATACGCCTTGTTGTTTTCAAAACATGGTGTTCAGGGAAAATTCAGGCAATCAGAGTTAGACTGGATAGTGTCAACCGGCATGAAGAAGAAGATATTTGCGTTGTTGTTGAAAAGAGGATGGATAAGGAAGAATCCTGGCCGGACATATTCGTGCACAAGCCCGTCTGATGCAATCAGGGGTTTGTTGGATTTCAGAGTGCCGGAAATATTGAAGACTGCAAAAAAAGACTATGCCTTTACGCAGTTGTCTGCCATTGAGGTATGGTCTGACTACTCTTATGTGCAGAGAGGCATGGAGAAATCACCCTATTTCATCAAAGTGTTGCGGAAGGACTTGAACTACTGGAAGGCATTTTTCAACAGCAACGAGATTCCGAACTATGTGAAATCTGGCTTTACCATAGGTGAGTTTGCCGTTTTAATTCCAGTGAATACATTATCTTTTGATGAGAAAAGCGGGTTTAAGGTTGATTCATTAAAGGAAACTATGCACTATGCTAAATCAAATGACATGTTCGCTTACGCATCAGAATACATGGAACGCAAATACGGCGCATTGGCATGATTAAAGGCTTATTTTCCATAAGGGAAGAAGAGATATTTAAGACCCTTAAAGAGCTGGAAAAATGCGATTTTGTTGTCATAGGAGGCTATGCAGTAAACGCTTACACATTGCCAAGATTCTCTGTGGACTGCGATGTTGTAATCAAGGACGAGGACGAATTGAAGAAGATTGAAAAAATTCTTCTTGAGTTCGGTTATAAAACGGAAATTGGTGGGGATACGCAATATTCCGGAAGCTTCTCTAGATACGAGAAAAAGCTTGAGAACCA
>CAZGTJ010000254.1:0-860 GCA_964528545.1 uncultured Methanosarcinales archaeon | reverse complement strand
TTTCAACGGAATGGGTTTTTGAAAACTCAGAAATGAGGCTGTTGAAGGGAAAAACAATAATTGAGAAGCTTAAGCTGCGAATAATAAACATTGATGCGCTTATTGTCATGAAACTGGTTTCTTGCAGGCCTGCTGATATAAGAGACGTCTTTATGATGCTTCCGAATGCTGAAGACAAGAAATGGATAAAATCCGAAGTGTCGTCAAGATGCGATTTCAAGGGCAGGCTCTCAAAAATAATCGAAAAAATAAGTTCAAAGCAATTCAAAGACGGGCTTTCAGGGGTTTGCGGCAGGCTTGACCAGAAAACATTTGAAAAGCACGAGAAAGCGATATTATTTCTCAAAATGGAGTAGACATGAATCTTCTGCTCATCCTTCAAAAGCAAAACTTTAAATGAGGCGCTTGGGCATACAAAAACTGCAGCCAAGCGCTTGTAGCGTTCTCAATCCCTTGCCCTGTCTTCTTCCTATTTGTACTGCTGCACCTTTAACTCAAGTATGCCTTTGAGGTATTTTTCAACGTCAGGCTTTGCCTTTTCCGCAACTGCTGCAATGTCCGGACTTTTGGAATCCGCTGGGAATCTTGTCAGTTCGCTCCCAGTTCCAACCATCACTTCCTCAAGCGCCAGCGAATGGCCTACGCTGTTTTCCCTGAGGAAGTATCTGACTTTAGTGCCATCAGCTTTGGTTACGTCCAGGTAGCTTCTGCCAATTATCCAAGAGCTTTCTCCAAACGCAACCTTTTCCTGGTCCACATTTTCCTGGCCCACAGAGCCGTTGAAGTGGTATTCCGGAAAAGTGCTTTGGTTAGCGCTTGTGTAGGCTGATATCGCCATCCCTGCCAGTGCCCCAAAAAAC
>CAZGTJ010000253.1:0-1828 GCA_964528545.1 uncultured Methanosarcinales archaeon | reverse complement strand
TGCGTTAAGGATTGAGGATTCAGAGGGCAATTTCATCGGAGTCATGAAGGCAGTGTATGACGTGCGTGAAATATTCGGGCTGATAGACTCCTATGAGTCGTTTGGAACTCACAAAAGCCATGAAACAATGAGATTTTTTCTTATGGGCAAGAATGATGAAGTAGTATACTCCACGGCAGAAGGCGCGCTGATTCACGATTTAGGGCAGACTAAGGATTATCCACACCATGATGGCAATGCCCCTGAGTCAGGATACGCAATAATAAAGGGCAATTCAACTGGTGAATACGAGCTGTACTCCCATGCGCATGCTTCCGAAGGCATGAAAATCTTAAATCAGCTCGGATGGTGGATGGTAGTGGAGCATTCTCAAGACGAGATTTTTGAGCCGTTAATACAAATCCAAAACATAATTTTTGCGGCAATCCCGATATTGGTGCTTGTCAGCGGCTTGACGTTGTATTTTGCAGCAAGGTCTGTAAGCAGGCCCTTGAAAAACCTCGTGAAAGCTGCTGAAATTGTGTCGCAGGGAAACTTGGAGCATAAGGTTGGAAGCAGTGCAAATGATGAGATAGGCGAGCTTTCAAGGGCGTTTGACCAGATGGCTGAAAAACTAATGATTAGCCAGAAAACGATTGCACGGCACAATGAAGAGCTTGAAAGCCAGGTTTCAGAAAGAACCAGGGAGTTGGGCCAGAAGATAAGTGAAATGGACTTAAACAAAAAGGCCTTGATGAACATAATGGAGGATGTTGACGAGACAAACAGGCAGATGCTTGATGCCCAGGGAAAGCTGAAAGACAGCATAGGCGAGCTCAAGAAGCTCGACGTGCAAAAAGACCAGTTCATTTCAATTGCGGCTCATGAATTGAAAACTCCGCTGACAAGCATTAAGGGGTTTGCGGACTTGTTGACCAAAGAAAATGTTTCAAATAATTCGGAGCTAAGGAAAAAATACCTTTCCATCATTTACAAAGACACGCAAAGGCTCGGAAATTTGATTTCCAACATTCTTGAGCTGTCGAGAATGGACCTAGGGACTATGAAACTGTCGGCAGAAAAAACAGAAGTTTCAAGCCTGATTAACGAAGTAAAAGAGCAGATGGACATAATTATAAAAAGCAAAGGGCTTGACTCTGAATTCGTTATTGAGGAAAAACTTCCTGCTATTTTTATTGACAAGGACAAAACGGTGCAAGCGCTTTCAAATCTGATAAATAATGCTGTCCACTACACGGACAAAGGCAAAATTACAATTGAAGCGAGAAAAATAGGGGACGACATAAGATTCGGCGTGTCAGACACAGGCGTTGGAATACCAAAAGAGTACTGGCCGAAGATATTCACAAGATTTTACCAGGTGGACAGCCCGTTGACCAGGAAGATTGGAGGAACCGGCCTTGGCTTGTCAATATCAAGGGGGTTTATCGAGGCAATGGGCGGAAAAATCTGGTTTGAAAGCGAAGTTGGAAAAGGAACAACTTTCTATTTCACTATTCCCTGCAGAAAAATGGCAATAAAAGAGGAAAAAGTGGACATATTCAGGGAGTCAAAAGAAAAAGGAACTCCAACGGATAAAGCTGTGGAAAAATTCAAGGGCGCTTTTGAAGGGAAAAGTAAATGAATGGCCGCTGCATGACTCTGTCAAGAATTGCCACAGTACATGGCTTTTCTCCCCAACTTCGCATACAAAACAAGGTTCTATACACACATTTGGCAAAACCTTTAAATTCAAGTAAGGAGATACATTCTGCATGGCGCGAGTTTTATCTGCAAAAGAGTTTGATACTTGGGAAAAACTTCTTCCAAAAGATTATCAGGAACAAAT
>CAZGTJ010000252.1:0-1849 GCA_964528545.1 uncultured Methanosarcinales archaeon | reverse complement strand
AGCGCAGAATTTTGTGATTGACAGTGTTAGGAGCCCACACGAGGTTGATGAGCTTGCAAAAATGAAAGAATTTATTCTTGTTGGAATTGATGCGCCAATTGAATTAAGATTTCAGAGGCTCCTTGACAGAGGCAGATTCGGGGATGCAAAAACGCTGGAAGACTTTAAAAAGCAGGAGCAAAGGGAAAATTTAAATAACGAAGCTGGACAACAGCTGGACAAGACATTTTTGATGTCGCAAAAAATCATATCCAATGATTTGTCATTGGCTGTATTGCACGCAAGAGTTGACGAACTGTTAAATCAAACTGAAAGCAAAGGTGGGAAAAGAATGAGGGTTAATTGGGAGCAGTATTTCATGAACATAGCCAAGCAGGTTGCAACAAGAAGCACATGCGACAGAAAGCATGTTGGGTCTTTGATTGTAAGGGACAGGACAATTTTATCAACAGGGTACAATGGAAGCATAAGGGGCATGCCACACTGCGATGACGTTGGGCACATGATGGAGGAAGGCCACTGCGTTGCTACAATCCACGCCGAGACAAACGCAATTTTGCAGGCGGCAAAAAACGGAGTAATGATTGAAGGCGGCGAAATATACATAACCGCTTCTCCCTGCTGGCCGTGCTTTAAGATGGTTGCAAATGCCGGCATAAAGAAAATATATTACGGCGAGTTTTACCGGGATAACAGGATTTTTGAAGTTGCAAAAAAGCTCGGAATTGAATTGATACACATTCCAGTCGAGCAGAAAGAGCTTTGAAACAATCTGCCCTGATTTTGCTTATTGCGAATTTCAGCAAATTATTTAAATTTCAAAATTCCAGAAATACAGCGAAAAAGCGATGTCTGCCTAAGCGTGCCGTGCATAGTCAACAGGAACGGAATCAAGGAGCAAATAGTCGTGCCCTTAAGTTCTTTTGAGAAAAAGCAGCCCAGAAAGTCTGCTCCTGTGATTAAAAACATACTTAAGAGATGCCAGGAGTTCCAGAATACAAAATGATTAAATTTATAAACTACTGACCAATACTAACAAGGGCAATGATATCGGCAAAAGAAATTTCCAGTAAGGTTGCTATTGGGTTGTCCGGTATTGCACTTATAGCCGCTTTGGACGGGTGCGGAATCCCAATTCCAACTCGAAGTTTAGTGGAACATCAAAGAATTCTAGAATGTAAACCACAAACGGGCGAAGGTCCTATATACAGGTTTGACACCCAAGATCCCAGAAACCACGTTTTGGTCGGATTTGTCCAGGGGCTGGAATTTTACGACTTAACTACCGGAAAGATAGTAAGACTTTATCTGCCCCCAGAAGGCTATGTATGCAAACACTTTTCCAGACAATAATTTGATTATTTTGCTCGTTGACCATATCTTGGATTTTGGACAAAAATCCGGTAAGTTTTATCCCCATTTTTAAACAGGAATTCAAAATCTTTTAGGTATTTTCCTGCGGGAATTTCATTGACTCTTATTGGCTCAGGGAACCTGAAGCATTCAAACAGCCTTCTTGCCCGCTCAACTGTGATTTTTTCGCTTAACCTGGCAGTGTAATTGACCATGCTTAGTCCAAGCGGCTCAACTCTAATCTTTGGGTCCCTCTCAAGAAAATATATCATCCCGATAAAATTTAAATCACTTTCTGTAAGCCCTTCAATTTCCAAAAGCCTTTCGAGGCCGATTCTTGCATGAAAATCCATGCATTTGGGATTGGTTTTTACAATTTAAAGCTTTCCGTTACTACTACTTTGAAATAGTTATTAATTCCCGACAAACCTCGAATAAACCGATTTTGCCTGCTTCTCATCCTTTGCTTTTACCAAAGCCCTTCCGTCTTCAAAAA
>CAZGTJ010000251.1:0-1864 GCA_964528545.1 uncultured Methanosarcinales archaeon | reverse complement strand
AACAGCGAGACAGAGTACCTTTTTGCAGTTGAATCCGCAGATATAAATGGGAACAGGCAGGCAGCAAACAATTCAAACAGCTTCTATAAATTCAAGACTACTGATATAACTCCTCCGCCTCAGGTGGCAGCATTAAAAATAGAGTCTGCAACTCAGAACTCTGTGTTCTTGTCATGGAGCAGCGTAAATTCCCCTGACCTTGGCCATTATGTGATATACAGGAACAAAATATGGCTCGCAAACACAACAAAAACAAGCTTTAACGACACTGCAGCTGATATAAGCAGGGAGCTAAGCTATCGAATTGCTGCTGTTGATACAAGCAATAATGAAGGCCCTCAATCAGATTCTGCCATATTCTCAGCAAAATTAATTGACACAAGCGCCCCTGCAATAAACAATGTTGATGCCATTACTGCAACTGACACGACAGCGATTATCAGATGGATGACAGATGAGAAATCAGATTCCGCAGTTGTTTATGGATTGGCGCAGGCAGACAAAACTAAAAGCTCAACCGAGCTTGTTTCAAACCATTCCCTCACAATAGACGGGCTTGATAAAGGGATTAATTATACTTACAGGGTGAAATCCTGCGATGCTTCCGGCAATTGCGCAGAATCCGCTAATTTCACTTTTACTGCCGGAAAAGACATAACGCCGCCTTTTATCAATCTTACAATACCGAGATATGTCAACAGAATATCAATTGACTTGGCTGGCTCAACAGAGCCGTTCTCAACAGCTTCATTGTTTGTTAACGACTTAAATATTGCGAAAAGGACATTGGACAGCGCTCAAATCGGAAGCAGCGGAAAATTCAGCTTTGCGCAAGTCCAGCTTCAGCAGGACAATATAATAAAAATTGTGATTATAGATAAGGCAGGCAACAAGAACGAGAAGTCACTCGAAGTTGGAGTGGATGCCGAAGCGCCGGTGGTGCAGTTAAGCGACATAAGCGCATTGGCAGTAAAAAACAATGTTACAGTAAAGGGCACTGTAAGCGAGCCAGTTGAAATAAAAGTATTTGCCGATTTTGGAGTTAATTTAAGTGCTGTTCCGCCAAAAATAACAGGATTGAAAGCAGCAAAAATCAGCCAAAATTCCATAGAGCTGCAATGGGATGAGTCAAAAGACAAGGATTTCAGCAATTATGCTGTTTATAGAGGCGGCGCTCCGATTGCAGTTACAAATCCCTCTAATTTCAATCTTTTCATTGACGCGCTTGTCGACAGCGGAAAAAGCTACACGTATGAAGTCTCTGCTGTCAATATATTCGGAAAAGAAGGCCCAAAATCAGAGCCAATAACCGCAGCAACTTTGGCAGGGGGCCAAGTGCTCAACCTGCAGCCTGCCCCTGTTGATATTTTTGAGGATATTAACAAGCCGCTGATGACGCTAAATGCCAGCGGATCTTTTAATCTTGGAGTTAAATTGGAGAGAGGGGATGGCAATTACAAAATACGCCTGAAGTTTGAGGATAAAGCCAAGAATGCTGTGGTAGTGGAAAAAGGAGTAGCTTTAGATACCAGAAAGCCGGAAATAAAAATAATAAGCCCGCCTTCAGGCGCTTTTGTTTATGAGAATGTTGCAAATGACATTGACATTATAGGAAAAACAGATCCTGGCGCAAGAGTGCATTTGTTCATCAACAGGCTGCCATTTAGCTTGTACGACCAGAGTGCAGAGATTGCAGGGCTTCCAGGAGAAATTTCTCCGAAGGGAATTTCAAGAGCAAGCATAGATATTGATTTAACAACATTTGAAAGCAGAATTCAAAACCTGTCAGAGACAGAGCTGGACTCAAAATGCCCGGTTAAAGGAGTTGGCGCTTGCAAAGGCGCTGACAAGTCTGTGACAGCAG
>CAZGTJ010000250.1:0-1864 GCA_964528545.1 uncultured Methanosarcinales archaeon | reverse complement strand
TGAATTTTTTAGCCCACTTTTGGATAGTCTCCTTTTTGATTTTTATTAAAAGAAGCCCTGCAAGAATAAGGATCCAGCCCTGAAGAATTGGGATGAATCCGGAAATCACTCCTGCAATTATCAGAAGGACTCCCAAAATTTTCTTTACCAGGCCCCAGGCAAGTTTGTACATACTAGGTGCTTATGCTGATTTTTGAATTTGCTTTGCGGTCAAGGAGGGAGCTTCCAATACCCCTGCCTACAAAGAACGACTGCCTGCTCAAGACATTGCTTAGCAAGTCAAGCAGCCCTTCTTCTTTTTTGTACTCTACAATTTCCGCCTTTATGCCCTCTCTTTGCTCTATGTACCTGACTACCTCATCTTTTCCGCCAAGCTCGTCAACAAGCCCGATCACTTTTGCCTGAGAGCCAAGATAAAACAAGCCGTTTGCAAACTTCTCAACTTCCTTTTTGCTCATCCTCCTGTTTTTGGAAACCTCTCCGACAAAATAATCCCTTATCTCATCAAGATTCTGCTGGAATATCTGCTCTTCCTCTTGCGTCATTTCCTTGAACGGGCTTCCGATGTCCTTGTATTTTCCCGCAACCAGCCTTCTGTAAGTCACGTTATGGTCGTCAAGAAAATCTCCGAACTCGAGATATGACGCGATGACCCCGATCGAGCCCGTAATTGAAACGCGGCTTGCAACCACATAATCTGCCGATGATGCAATCCAGTAAGCTCCGGATGCGCCCGATTCGCGAATCCATGCAACAGTCGTCTTGTTCGCCTTCTTGACAGCGTTTGCAATCTCCTCGCTTGCAACTGCCGAGCCTCCGGGAGAGTTGATGTCGAGTATTATCGCCTTTATGCCGGGGTTTTTGTCCGCCTTTTCTATAAATTTGATTGTCTCGGGCGAACTAGCCACAGACTCAAAAAGTGAATTGTCATCGTCGCTTCCTGTGATGATTCCATGTATCGGAATCAGAGCCACGTTTCCTCCAAGCGAATTGACATCATCGCCGCTGAAAAGCGATATTACAGCGGCAAAGAAAAATCCAAGTATGCTAAGCAAAATAACAATCCACAAGGCATAGGACCAGCTGAATTTGCGCTCATTTTTATCTGCCATTATTGCTCACCATCCTTCTTGAACGCCTGGAATATGTCCTTGCGGCCCTGCTTTAAGTTGTCAAGTATCTGGTCTTTTGCCATCTCCAAAAATCCGATTGCTTCCTGCGGGCTCACGTTTTGGGTTTTCATGGTTGTTTGTATGTTGTTTGGCAAAACATCAACCCTTAGCAAAAACGCTTTTTGCTCGCCTGCCTTGTTTTCATTTGTCGTTTTTATCACCATTCCTGCGTGCTGTACTTGTACCGCTCTACAACTCTGGTCTTGCTTAAAACCTCGCTTAATCTTTGCCCCGTCTTGTTGAAAATCATGAACAACGGGTCAGCAACCCATAAAATAAAAAAAGGAAACACCGGGATGAATACAATGCTTCTCAAAAAAACTTTCCATGAAGTCAGCTTGTTGTCATCGGCAACAACGCAAATATTCATTATTTTTTTGCCAATGCTCTGCCCCATGCTTCGCTCCAAAAGGAAAAAATAAAGGATTACAAGCGCTGAAACAAATATCGAAACAAGCGTCAAATACGCTTCATCAGCAGTGCTCATAAAGCTGTAGGCTTCCTTGAATGAAAAATTTTTTGGAATAGAGTCTCTGAACAACCTCTCGAATGGGAATACTATAAACATGTTTATCACCAGCGCATCGATTGCGAATGCGGCAATTCTCTTCCATACGGCAGCAGGCCCGATAAAATAATTCTCCTTTGGCAGATTTAGCTTTTTCATTCAGGACAAGAAACTTCTTTCCTAC
>CAZGTJ010000249.1:505-1890 GCA_964528545.1 uncultured Methanosarcinales archaeon | reverse complement strand
AATTCCAACAAAGCATTCCTGATAAATTCGCCAACTTTCTCTTTTTTTGTCAAAGAGGAAAAAACTATTAAGATAACTCCATCAGATTTTAAAAATCCATTTACTTCTCTAAGAAACCTCTCAATAACCTCATAGCCCTTTTTGCCCCCTTCCAGCGTCAAATCCTTGACTTTAAGCTCATCCGGCAGGTAAGGGGGATTGAATATTATAGTGTCAAATTTCTTGATTTTTATTTTTTTGGTTTTTATTTCTTTAATGTTTTTAATATGTCGGAAATCGCTAAGGCGTACACTCTGGCGTTTTAACCCAGAGAAAGCCAGCGATTTCCGAGCATGCTCAAAAACTCCGCTACACGCTCCGCACTTTAGTGCGGAGTTTTTGACATTTTTGAATAAGTCAGAAACAAAAAATTGGATTTTTTTATTTTTAATGCATTTCCTGCAGTAGTCTATTGCTGATTTTTGAATATCTGTTGCTAAAACCGACTTAACTTTGCTGCTCTGCGCTGCCGCAATAGCCTGTATCCCGGAGCCTGTGCCCATATCTAAAACATTGCCTTTAGCATATTCCCTGACATATCGCTCCAATAAAGTGCTATCCTCTCTCGGCTCATAAGGCGATTTGCAGCTGGCCATCCTATCATCTTAATCTGATAAAGTTTATAAAGATAATTAAAAATAAATGGGATTATGGGATTCTGGCAATGGCTGATGTCGCTTTTTGGAGGCTGGTCTATCAATAGCCGATACGGTGAAGAAAAAAAGGAAGAAAGGCTAGAAACAGGCGAGCGAAGAATAACAAGAACAGAAGAGCAGCTGGAAAGGTTCGAAAAGAACCAGCTTAATGCTATCAAAGCAGAGCTGCAGGATTTGCATAGTAAAATCACAAAAGGCAAGCTCCCAAACAACCAGATTAAAAGCGGAAATCAGATAATAACACTGGACCAGTGCATAATGGTTTTAAAGCAATATGTTGATGGGCTGATAGCAAATAAGGTTTCCATAAGCCAGGAAGTGCAAATGTTAGGATACATAAAAATATACTGGACAGCGGCAAGAAGCGGCATGGCTGGAATCGTATCAGAAGCAGCGTTCTCCAATGATAACAAATTTAAAAAAGCTGCAAAAAGGGTAAATCAGTTTATGAAAGACATAGGAAAACTCTTTGCAGAGCTTGCGCAAGAATTGGTTGAGGAGGATGAGCTTTCCAGAAAAAAAATAGACATGATAAAACAGCAATATGCCCTTGTAATGCAGGAAGAAGGGGCAAGAACTGCAGCTGCTGCGCCCCAACAAGTTAGCCCTGCTGCCGCTAAGCAACAAATAAACACCGCTCAAAGGCAAACAAGAGCTGCTCCAAAGCGGGCAAGAGCCCCGCCAAATCTT
>CAZGTJ010000249.1:0-495 GCA_964528545.1 uncultured Methanosarcinales archaeon | reverse complement strand
AATGCAGGAAGAAGGGGCAGGAATTCCAGCTGCTACGCCTGCACGAGTTAGCCCAGTTGCTGCACCTCAACAAGTTAACGTTGCTAAACAACAAGTAAAAGCCGCTGAACGCAAAACAAGAGCTGCTCCAAAGCGGGCAGCAGCCCAAACTCCGAATCTTAGGCCAGCATTTGGCTTTAGATAATCTGCATTTCTGAAAAAATAAAATTATGGACCTGCCGGGACTTTCACAATCTTTTGCATTTTTCGGGGTTCGAAGAACCCCACTGTAGGTTTTGGTCAAGCTTTTTTGCGGAGCAAAAAAGATTGTATTGAACCCGGAGCCACGTCCGTGCGAGGGACGCGTTCTGCCGTTGAACTACAGGCCCACAAAGAAAAGAGTTTCATTCTTATTTTTTAAATTATGTGTTTGATTAGAGTTTTAAAGCCTAAGGACTCTAACCATCTCCTTAGCGCTTTTATGCATATCTTTAGAATCGTACAAGGCCCTCCCAA
>CAZGTJ010000248.1:0-1905 GCA_964528545.1 uncultured Methanosarcinales archaeon | reverse complement strand
CTCTTCCAATGGCTTCTGGGCCGGCTTTTGGATCGCAGGCTCTTCCTTTACCGCTCCGCCCAGAGCCTCGATCAGCTTGTTTCCAACTTCATCAATCTGCTCCTGGCCCATTGCCTTTTGCGGCAAGTCGAATTTCAGCCCATCGCCGTCTTTTCTTGGAATGATGTGCACCATGAAGTGCTGCGCCCTCTGGCCTGCTGCAATCCCATTTGCGACAATAATATTGGTGCCTTGCGCATCAATTCCCCTCAGCATCGAGTTTGACAATGATTTGGCAACCATGAAAACGTGCGCAACTTCATCATCCGGGATTTGAGGCATAATCGAGTAGTGCTCTTTTGTCAAAAGCAGCGTATGGCCCGGATTTGCGGGGTTTATGTCAAGAATTGCAACAACCTTATCGTCATCGTAGACTTTCCTTGCCTGTATTTCTCCCGCAATTATCTGGCAGAAAATGCACTGCTTTTTCTGGAACTCTTTCAGCTCTTCAGGAGACATGCTTTTTATCTTCTCCTGCAGGGCTTTCAACTGCTCATCGGACATTTCTTGGGCCATGTCAGCAAGAATAAACTAAATCGATTCTATCACCAGCTTGTTTTTGTCTGGATGGATAAATGTTTCTTTTCCCTCCTTCAGCTTGAGAAATTCCGCAATCTCCTTGGGTATCCTAACTGCCAAAGAATTTCCTGTCCTAGTTATTTTTGTCTTTTTGCCCAAGCCCCATATGCCTTTCTTCTTTGCTGCTTCTTCTATCTTCCTTGTCGTTTCCTCATTTGTAAACGATTCATTACAGTTGGCGCATATCTCGGCCGGGAATTCTCCAAGATAAACGCCAAACATTGTCTCCTTGATTTTTCCGCTTTTCAATGTTCCTTTTCCGCAGATAGGGCATCTCATTCTCATCACCTTCGGTCTTGCAAATTATCTCGGCTTTACAGTTATTACGAAATAAACGCTTCCAATTTTCCTGTAAACAACGCAAAAATATGAATAATAAGACAGGATTTTGTCGGGCTTTTGCAGCTGCTTTGAGCCTTTTTTGATTCCTTCTTCAATTTTTAAACTTTTCGAAATAATGTTGGTATATTTAACCACTTTGATATAGTAAAAAATAGAAAGGTTTAAAACAAAAACATTTATAAACTGTAAGTTTACATATGTAAACTGTGAGTTGATATGAAAGACATTACGGGCAATGAAATGACGTTAGTGCTGAGCATATTCAAAAGTCCGGAATCACAGCACAATGCCAACAGCCTTGCAAAGCTTATTGGAATCAGCAGAATGGGGTCGTTAAAGATAGCCAAAAGGCTGGAAAAAGAGCGCATAATATCTTCAAAGGTGCTTGGAAAAGCAAAATTTTACAGAGTTAACCTGGATAATGATTATGTAAAGCAGTACATCAAATTTCTGCTTGAAAGGGAGGCGGAGCGGGCAAGCCCTTACATAAAAATGTGGATTTCAGAAATTAAGAAGATAAAAAGCGCGGATGCCGCAATCTTATTCGGCTCTGTACTGCGAAAATCTAAAGAAGCAAAAGATATAGATGTGGTCCTAATCCTAGAAGGAAAGAAATTCAAGGCGGTGGAAAAGGAAATAAAAGAAATTAATGCGGTTAACATAAAAAGAATTCATCCAATTTATCAAACCAAAGAAGATTTTGTTAAAAACATAGCGAAAGGTGACGGGACTTTACCGAATGCATTAAAAGGGATTATTGTCTTTGGAGAAGATTTGATTATGGAGCTGATGCAGAAATGAGTCAGGCAAGCAATAAAATTCAATGGTGCTTAAGAAAAGCCGAGAAGGAATTAAAGGAAAGCGGCAGGCATAGGGGCATTGTTAAAACAAGAGAGGATTATGGCAAAGCAATCGGGCATATTAGGAAGGCCGAGCGCTTTCTTA
>CAZGTJ010000247.1:0-1910 GCA_964528545.1 uncultured Methanosarcinales archaeon | reverse complement strand
CGGATCTTACAAGCCCTGTTCCCACATTTAGGTCGATAAAATCTGCAGGAAGAATTATTATTTCTTTACCTGTCAAAGGAGCCTTGCAGTATTTTCCAATTAGCTCATTTCCTTTTATCGTTCTTATTATCTCGACATTCCTGTCCTGGTCTTTTAGCTTTTCAGCCGCTGATTTTGCCAAAATCCATTTTTCATCATTTACCTTGGCCTGGGCATACTCTGCGCCCGGCTTAACCCAAAAATTTGTATCTCCAAATATTGTTTCCGGCCTTAAGGTTGCTGCAATCAAGTAGCTGTCGTTGAGCTTGTATTTCATAAGGCAGTATTCCATTGGGGTTTCCCCTTCCCCCTCGACCCTGTCGTGGTCGCCAACCGGCATGTTGTCCTTTGGGCACCATACAACCGGATGCTTTCCCTTTTCAATAAGCCCCTTCTCCTTTAATTTGCGAAACTGCCATCTTATGAATTTGTCATATCTGGGATTCATGTCAGTTGTAATAAAGCTTCTTCTCCAATCAACACTTGCCCCCAATCTTTGCAAATCCTCCTTTGCGGCAGGAACAAAAACATCAATCCAGTGTCTTATATCAGAGAATTTTTCTATCTCGCCGTACTTAAATCCAAGAGACTCAAGAATTTTTAGCTGTTTTGGCTCTTTTTCCCTAACCCTTTGCGCAGCGGCCCACACGGGAGTTCCAGTGCAGTGCCACCCCTGCGGAAACAAGACATTAAAACCCTGCATTCTCTTGTATCGCGCAAAAACATCGACCCTTGTAACTGAAAACGCATGCCCCAAATGAAGATAGGAATTAATGTAAGGATACGGAAAGTTGATGAAAAATTTCTTTCTATTGTCGGGATTGGATTCAAATACCTTTGATTCTTCCCACTTGTTTTCCCATCTCTTTGATATTTCACGAAAATCAGGCTTATTTTCCATTTCACGAGAAGATTATTAAGATGGTTTTTAAAGATTTTGCAAACATTTATATATCTACATAAAAATGGATAGGTAAGGGGGCGGATCTGAAGAATATTCCAATTAATATGGAGACAAAGTTTTCTATAGAAACATTTTGGAAATTATCTGTCAAATGGTGGTTTTTTCCTTTAATCTATATAATATTATCTGAGATAGCTTTGCTTTATATAATCAACCCTATGTCTAATAGAAATGTAATGCCTGCAACAGAAATAAAGCTTATAACAAACTTGATGTTTGCTGCACCTCTGTATATGGGACTTGGCCTGCAATTCATAATAGACAAAATGATGTATACCCAGCAAAACTCTGTCTTAAATAGAGGCATTGGAGTTGTTTTTTCCGTTGCTATTCCAATATTTATATTAATTTCTTCCATTGTATTGCAAAAGACTTATAAGTCAAAAGGCGTAATTCTAAGATGGCTAGTGATTATACTAATTGTTTTGATAATACTTACATTTGGAGGATGTGTGGCAGGAATTTCAACGGATTACCAATTTATAAGTATGACTATCGGATGGTAAGTAAGCGATTTCCTAGCGTGCTCAAAAACACGCTACGTACTTTAGTGCGTAGTGTTTGGCAAGAAAGTTTTTATACTAATCTTTAAAATAAATAAATATGGGCAAAACCTATAGGCATGTAATGGGGAGTATTTTGATAATATTAAGCATAGCATACCTCTTTGTTTTTAAAAAGCCAATGTCCGGGCTAATAGCATTAGCAATCGGGCTTTGGATGGTGTTTAAGCCTTAGAATTCTTCCCTGTTTCTAAGATGCTCGACTAGCTTTTCGCTTATAACCAGCTTGTTGCCATCGATGATGTAGCGGAATGGCAAGACAACGGACTCATTTTCATTGATTTCAATCTCAACCTCGTCGATAAATTTTAGCTCGCCAAGTTTTTTTCCTTCGAGGATTTTTT
>CAZGTJ010000246.1:0-1922 GCA_964528545.1 uncultured Methanosarcinales archaeon | reverse complement strand
ATCTCTTGCACATACTCTTCTTTTTTTTTTTTTTTAGCTGCATCTTCAAAGTAAGGAATGGATATCGGGGTGTCAAATCTTGCAAAATTGCTTGTGACAAGGGCCTCTCCAACGTCCAGCGATGCTATTGTCCTGTCGTCATTGCTTAAGTCCTGCGACGCGGATTCAATTATTGCCTGCCGCTCGGGCTTCATTTCTATCCCCAGAATAATTTTTGTGTTCATGTTCGCCAGAATCTCTCTTGGGATCAAAGATGGAAGCTGGGTTATCGCCATCAGGCCAACCCTGAATTTCCTCCCTTCCCTTGCAATCGTCGAAAATATATTGGAGCCGGATTCGAGAATTTCTTTCCCCAGAACCCTTGGGGCCTCTTCAAGCACAATTGAGATAACCGGCTTGTTTTGTATAGAGCTACTCATCTTATAGTAGCGGTATTTATTGTAAATCTCATTTGAAATAAGGCTTCCAATCAAAAGCTCGATGCTTCCAGAAAAGTTAGATGTGTCGACTATGACTATTTTCCCCTCTTCAAGATGCTTGCTTATGTCCCTGATTGTTGTCGAGCCGGCATTAAGCTGAAAGATTCCATTGCAAAACAGCTGGCTATTTGAAAATTCCAAGTCCAGCAAATACAGGAGCCTTCTTTTTACAACAGCAATCGTGTCCCCCCTAAATGCATTTTCTATGCTCAATTTTTTTTCGAGAACCACCGCTTCAATCCATTTCTCCCCATATTCCTTGTGATAAAGGTTAAGAGACTGCCTTTGCGCATCGCTGAAATCAATGACGCCGTCAAAATGATATGGCTTTATAAGGTCAAGATTTACCTTCAAAGTGTTTGCCCCAACAGGGACATTTTTTGATGTATAATACACAATTTTTTCCCTGTTTGGATGGTCTTTCAAGCCGATTTTGCTTCTTCCATAGTACTCGTCGTGAGGGTCAAGGACAAGAATCCCGACATAGTCTTTTTCCATTGAGCTCCACAATAAGTTTGAGACGAGAACACTTTTTCCTCTTCCTGTTGTCCCCGAAATCAAGATATGGTGCGAAAAGACCTTTTCGCCGTCGAGAAAAATCGGCATGCCCAGGGTTTTTGAGCCAGACCTTAAATTGCCGACAAACAGTGGATTTTTCGGCTTTGATAGGAATGCCAAGTCAGCTTCTTTTATTTCTCTTACTTCTGCAAAAAAATCAGGAAGAGACTTGCTTGTTAATGCATTTTTTCCTTTTATAATAACAAGAGTCTTCATTAACGCAAGCATGTAGTTCCTTAAGTTGCCATCCATCATCTCAAATTCAGCATCTTCCTCCAGCTTCATTCCTGATATAAGCTCAAGATTCTGCTGGGAAATCTGGCTCCCATAAAGCAAGTCATAAACCTGCATCAGTATCTTTCCTTCCTTTGAGTCAGAGATCAGAAGCTCGCCGATTTCGAGGCTTGCGTTTGATTTTTGCCTTGCAATTATCCTTCCAAATTCTCCTGATATTACCTGGCCCTTAATCAATCAACCACCATATCCCAGAACGCTGGGTTTGTATATAAAAGTTGCTGTGTGCCTAAACTTTAGGGAGAAGCTCTCTTCTTTTTACGAACCAATAGACTGCAGCTATGGAAATTACTGTAGAAAGTACAAGGATAAGAAGCATAGTGTGCCATTCAAGATGATCTCCGATTGCGGTGCCAAATATTGTTGCAATTGTGTTCGGGACAATAAACGCTGTACCCAAAATTGCAAGCCACACTGCAAGCATTGAAAGCCTGTTGTTCAGGGTTGTAAGCTGGTTATTGTAAATGCTTTGCAAAACTTCAAGTCCAGATGCAAGAACACTTGACATCTGCTCGCTGATTGAAATCTGCCTTGTCAAGTCAGCGCTCAGCATTCCAAATTTTTCCAAAATCACAGGATCGTCAGTTATCA
>CAZGTJ010000245.1:0-1930 GCA_964528545.1 uncultured Methanosarcinales archaeon | reverse complement strand
AAGAAGAATGGCTTGTGATTATGATTTTGATGACGTCCATCAGTCAGACGCTCTCGCATCCGCGCTCTCTGCCCACAAATCAATAAAAACCCTGCTTGACAAGATTGATATTTTTGTGAAAAACAACAAAAAGCAGGATATTGCGAACAAGATTATAGAGCTTGTCGTCGGAAAGCGGATGAGCATAAGAAGCGCAGCAGGCATGATTGAGCAGAAGATGGAGGAAGACAAAATAATAAATAATGCCATTGCCAAGAAGAAATTTGCCGAGGGTGATTTCGTCAGGCTTTACAACAAATTAAAATCGCATGAGTCAGAAATAAAAATACTAAAGGGCTACAACAACAGGCTAAAAAAGGACATTGCAAGGCTTGAGATGAATACTGTTTCTGAGCGAAAGACGGAAAACCTGCAGGCGAATGATTTTCGCGAGAAAAGAATAAAGTCGCTTGAGGAAACAAAAAAATCAAAGGATATGGAGCTGGAAAGGCTCAAGAAGCTGATGAAGCGCGTTAATAATATAATATCAAACATAAACGACTTTTATGTTCTCAAAAAACTCGATAATTTTGGCATCAACGAGTTCGTCTTCAAAAACAGGGTACTTAAAATCAAAAGAAACGATGTGCTTCTTGTTGATAATCCAAATATCGCTTCTGGCTCGACAATCGAACTTCTCAGAAACAAAGTATCCATGGTGGTTTACAAGAACAGCCTGAGCCGGAAGATGGAGCAAGAACTTCCATTTGTGTTTATTGATGCAAGAAATCGCAATATTGACGAGGATAGATACTTTGGGTTCGTAGAGAAAAAAAGCCTGGATACGGAAAAAGGCAAGGTGAATTGGATGAAAAAAGTAATTGAAGATTACAAAAGAGAGAAAGAGGACATGCTAAAAAGCTAGTCTTGTGGCATATCCTCGCTTCTAATTCTAATCCTTTTTCCAGTCTTGACGTCCCTTGCAAAAATTCTTTTGCCAAGGTGAAGAATCTGCACTTTATCCCCGCGGACTTCAATTATGTCGCCCCTCTTGTATTTTTGGAGCTTAAAAAAAACAGTAACGCGATAGAGGTCTTTCCCCGTCTTGCTTTTTGTGTGCAGCCTTGAGGTAACCTTTAATTCTCCCCCGAAGCTTTCCTTAAGCTTTTTGCCAATGTCTTGAAGGTACTTTTGGGAAGTAATGTACAAATCAACGCCGTTTGGAAGGCTTACTGTCTTTGTTATTGCGACATTATCCCTTTTATCAATCTGCCTTTGCACAAATTCCATGACTTCATTGCTGGCGTCTCTTAGCTGCAGCACTCCCTGATAATAGTCTGGCCTTGGCAGCTTGAATTTTTTTTGTTCCATTTTCATCGCACGCACTTGCAATAATTTGCTAATATCCCGAGTGTTATAAACATTATGATTTTAAAACAAAACCTTTTTATTTGTTTTAAAGAATTTCGCACTATGGGCAGTAAAAGCGCACTTAGGAAAATATGGCATTTTATATGGGAGGATGACAGCTTCTGGAGCTGGATTGTAAATGTTATCCTTGCGTTTGTGCTCATCAAATATGTAGTTTATCCTGTCCTTGGAGTCACGCTTGCGACAACGCATCCTGTTGTGGCCGTCGTGAGCGAGAGCATGGAGCACGATTCCAACTTCAATAAGTGGTGGAATAATGCAGGTACATGGTATGTGCCAAATGGTATACAAAAAGAGGACTTTGAGAAATTCCCGCTGAAAAATGGGTTTAACAAGGGCGACATAATGGTCCTCAGGGGGCTTAAGCCCGAAAAGGTAGAGGTTGGCGATGTCATAGTATTCTGGGGCACAAAAAGAGACCCTATCATTCACAGGGTTGTAAAGACATGGCAAGAGAGCGGCAAGTTCCACTACCAGACTAAGGGGGATAACTATAAGACAAATCCAACCTCAATAAGAA
>CAZGTJ010000244.1:0-1991 GCA_964528545.1 uncultured Methanosarcinales archaeon | reverse complement strand
CCGACTTGATATCTTTAGCAATTTTATCAGGAGGCGCAACAGAATGAACTGATTCAGCTGCAAAATCATCTGATTGTGCATCATACTTATTTACCGGTGCAAAATCAGAAGCCACGGGAGGCTCTATAGGCTCTTCCTGCATGCCTGTGTCCTGCGGCATATCCGGGAAATCCGGAAATTCAGGAATGTTTTTGTCCTGCGCATTCATGTCTGGAATACTGTCCATTGAAGGGAACTCAACCTTCGGAATGTCTATCGAATCAAATTGAGGAAGTGGAGGCTGGTCTAAAGTCATACCAGAATCAAACTTGGGAGGCTCAGGTATCTGTGATTCGAACCCTTCCAATGGAGGGGGGGCCGGAGGAACATCTAAGTCACTAGCCTCTTTTTTCTTCTCTCTTTTTAAGAATTTGAAAAACCCCATAGCCCTTTTGTGAATACAAAGTTATTTATATTAAAACTTTCGTCTACATTGCTCAATGGTAACACTGCTTAAAGAATGAATAATCCCAGTAGGAAAATAAATGACGAAAGAAAAATTAGTTCTTGCTGCATTGATATTTCTTGCATTTTCTTACAGTGCCATTGCCTTGGGTTGCGATTATAAGATTGAAATCCTGATGAACGGCTCTGAATTTGAGCCAAAAAGCCTTGAATGGAAAATCAGGGCGACAAAAATTGCCGGATATCCGACAAATGTTACCGGAACAGTTGAGGTGGCGGACTCAAAAGGCAGCATAATCAAAAATTACACCGTCTGGGATGTTGAGTCAATTTCAAGGCAAAAGACCTCTTATACATATTCTCCAAATTTTAATGATGGCAGATACAATATAAAAGCCGAGCTTAAGACAGATTGCGTTGATGAGAATGAATCAAACAATCTTGACGTCAAATCAGTTACAATAGCTGAACAGGCGCCTAATGAAAATACAAATTCAAGCGCAATTGAGAATAAAATACCAGAGTCCCTTGAGCAGGATGGTGCATGCAACAAGGAAATTATTGAAGCAGAACTGAGGCAGGCCTGGCAAAATGAGGTTAAAAATGTTTCAGCTGTTGAAGTTACTGAACCAGAAAAGGTGAAACAAACTGCTGATGAGCAATTTGACAATGTCATCTATTCAAGTGAAAAAAACAAAATTGCAGGATGTAGCATTGAACAGGTTTACGAGTCGAGCAATTGGAAAATCAGGAATTCTGTTGTTATTGTCATGCTTGTTTTTTCAATGATTCTTAACATAGTGCTCATCTGGAAGCGCTAAGGGCGCCCTGGGGCAAGATTTTCTATGGCATTCATTACGCTCTTGCACTTGTCAGCAGTTTTCTCAAGAAATTCATAAATTTCCTTTATTTTCATTATATCGACAGGGCTCTTGTAGAAATGAAACAATTCTGTAAGAGCTTCATGGTAAATTCCATCAACCTGTTTTTCCAGATTGTGTATTTTCGCGGAATGCTCCTTTATGCTCTTTAGGTTTTTAAGTTCGGCCAGGCTCTTGTGCAATTCATTTACAATCTCATGGACAGCATTTGTCATCTTTGTGATGTAGGGGTCTTTTCTCTCGATGCTAAAAATAACAAACCTGTGTGCCGCTGAATCCATTGAGTCAATCATGTCATCAAGAAGAAGAATTATTCTTTTGATGTCCTCTTTTTCATGGGATGATATTTTGTTAAGCCTTCCGATTAATTCCTTTGTAAGCTCGTCTGCCTTGTTTTCAATGTTTTTTATTGTCTGGTAGTTTGACTTTCTTTCATGCCTTTCAAGTTCAAGGAACTTGTCGACAAAGCTCTTTAGCTCTTTTGCGCACTCCACCGCATTTTCTGATTGCTTTGCAATCATTTCAAATGCTTTTTTTTCCTTTGGAAGAAGCCACTTTATGATGTTTGCCATAATCTTGACTACTGGTATATTGTATAAATAGCTTTCGATATGTGTGTTATCCGTTTATTATTTCCCTTCGATACAATAATTCGTTTCATTATTA
>CAZGTJ010000243.1:0-2014 GCA_964528545.1 uncultured Methanosarcinales archaeon | reverse complement strand
TGCGGCAATTCTCTTCCATACGGCAGCAGGCCCGATAAAATAATTCTCCTTTGGAAGATTTAGCTTTTTCATTCAGGAAAAGAAACTTCTTTCCTATATAAAATTTGTTTTTTAATCCTGATGGTTGTAGAAAGATATATAAACCGGCCAAAGTTCGGTTTAGTATGGGCAAAAAGAAGGAAGAGCAGCATATGCAGGAGAAAATCCAGGCAGAGATTTCGAGAATTCATCTTCCGAGGGGGAGGGAAACATTCGGAGTTATCGAGCAAAGGCTTGGAGGCTCCAGAATGCACGTCAAGTGCATGGACGGAAAAACAAGGGTTTGCAGAATTCCAGGAAGGCTCACAAGAAAATTATGGGTTCGCGAGGGAGACATTGTAATTGCTGAGCCATGGGAATATTCAGGGGACGAGAAAGGGGACATCATCTATAAGTATACCCCGACACAGGTTTCTTACCTCAGAAGAAAGGGATTTTTAAAGCAGATAGACGCCACAGACGAGTTCTGATTTTTTATTCATTTAATGCACTATAATATATTTGGCGGCTTTTAACTCTTGCTTCTATGAACTGTGCTTGCTAGAAATACCTGCCCATTTCTGATTTTTCCTGCTCATAAATTTCGATGAACGTCATCAGCAGTGCAAGCAGCAGCGGACCGAACAAAAGCCCCACAATCCCAAAAAGGTTTAATCCGCCCAAAACTCCAAGAAGCACAAGTATAGGGTGAACCTGCGCATGGTCCCAGATGATTCTTGGCTTTAGTATGTTGTCAATGCTGCTTATGACAACAATCCCGTATATTATCAGGATTATTCCTTTCCATGTGTAGGAAGAGTCATTTTGGAGATATCCAAAAAAAATCAGGTTAAGCGCGGCAGGAAGCCAAATTAGTGCGGTCCCAAAATAAGGCACAAGCGCAAAGACGATCATCACAAATCCCCATAATACCGGAGACTTGACTCCAAGCACAAAAAATCCAACTGCCCCAAGAATGCCCTGTATTGCTGCAACAGACAAGTTTCCGTAGAAGACGGCGTATGTTACGTCATGGAACTTTTGAAGCACCTCTCCCTTGTGAGATTCCTTGAGAGGCAGCAAGTTTTTTATTCTCTTAACTGTGGTTTCGCCGTCCTTGAGAAGATAGTAAATGACAAATATTATAATAAAGAAATTTAAAAGAAGCGCGGGAATTCCTGCAATGAAGCTTGCGATGCTGTCATAGACAAAGCCGGTAACCTTCTCTACACTTGACCTTATGAAATAATCCAAATCATTGTTGGGAAGAAAGCCTACAAAAGATCTCAGGCCCTTGCACCCGAGCCATTCCTCGTCTTTGCACATTATCTCCATGAAATTTGCGCCAAGGTTTTTCTGCTCAATCCGGTTATTCTGGCTGATGAGCGAGTATGTGCTGTACGCTTCCTTTGACGCAAGCCCAAGAATAATGAAAAGTGGTATTGTTATTATTAATATGGTAAGTATTGAGCATAAAAACGCAGCCGCATCCTCATTTTTTATGTACTTTTTTATTTTCAGGTACATCGGATGGGCAAGATACGCGATGATTGCGCCGGTCAGGAGCGCAATCAAAAACGGCTTTGTAATCAGGAATGCAAGAAATAATATTGCTATGAATAGGACAGAAAAGAACAGCTTTGGATAAAACTTCTCTTTCATCTTTCCTCTTTTTATAATTTATAATGGGCCCGACCAGACTTCCCAATGGATACTTTTGCTAACCCATACTTTGAACTGGTGACCTTCACCGCTTCGAAGCAAATTTTGCCGCTTGTCGAGGTGACGTCATAGCTTCTAGGTTGGCTTGTTTTGGCAACTTGCCCTGCTCGCTAGACCACGGGCCCCTAGTCACCCGTATTTATCCTTCGTTTTTATACTTTTCTAATCCAGAGATGTTGTCTGATAATAATGCCAATAAGCTTTGAGCTTTATGCCCCCTTCTTTGTTTCAGTCAATACGTTCCCAAAAATATCGTAAGTGTAGTCTGTTTTAT
>CAZGTJ010000242.1:0-2028 GCA_964528545.1 uncultured Methanosarcinales archaeon | reverse complement strand
TCAGCTAGAGCTCCTGCATTGTTGACTAAAATATCTAAGGAGCCGAATTTTTTCTTTATGGCATCCATCATTTTCTCGCAGTCATCATATTTTGAAATATCCGCCTTAACTGCAATGCTCTCCACGTTTTTCTTCCTTAGCTCTTCAACAGTTTTCATTGCCTCTTTTTCATCGCTGTTGTAATGCACAATAACATCAACATTATTGGACGCTAGCTCAAGAGCAATTGCCTTTCCAATTCCTTTGGACGCGCCTGTTACGAGAGCAGTTTTTCTTTGCTTCATATTTTCACCTTTCCTTGCCTTCTTTATTGCAGTAACATAAACCCATTCGGTCGTGAATTCCTTGTCATCAGCCAGTGGATTTTTTTCTTCGAGCTCCTTGAAAAGCTGCTTTGACGCCGATGTTATTATCTCATCCCTGTCATGCTCTTCTTCCGGCGCTGGGTCTTTTCCTCCAATTTCCGGCAGTATTCCAGCTTGAAGCCTTTTTACCCTTAAGAAATCAAGCCAATCATCATACTTAATTTTGATAAGTTTTCTTCTCTTTTCCAGAACCTGAAATCCAGCACCCTCAAGCGATTTCATGTAAACATCAAGGAGCCTTGGCTCTGGGAACACAAACTTTCTCTGGGGATCTTCGCTCTGGACGTGTTTGTCAAGGTCTCTTTTGTATTTCTCGTATTTTTCGTCTTTTCTAACAATTTCAAGAGCTATGTCATGAACTCTCTTGACGGTATCATCGACCATCAAGACTCCCTCTTCTCGCCCATTCCTCATTATATTGCCGCTCTGGAAAATGAAAGTCCCGTTATCCTTAAGTGCGGCGTAGATCCCATCAAAGCATTCATCCAGGCCCGGGATGAGGTGTACAGTATTTGCAGACAAAACATGGTCAACTGTTTCCTCGCCTACCGTCTCCGCCAAAGTCGCATACCTCTCGTCAAATTTCTCAAGAAGGAAAAATTCAACATTTGGATTCTGCGATAGGGCTTCGTAAGCTTTTCCAAGCCATGCGGCTGAATTATCGACAAGAAGCAGCTTGAAATCTTTTTTTATCTGCGAAACAATCCTTAAAGCAGAGACCCCCGTTCCTGCGCCAAAATCAACAACCACGTCCCCTCCTTTTATTTTTTCTGATGCTATCCTGACCAGTTCATCGACATTTTCAAGATAGTATTTTGCATTTACAACTGCATTATGGTAGGAGGTTGATCCTTTTGAAACAGGCCTGTCCGGCTCCCATCCTTTAGTGTCCATCATATTTAGAAGTTAATATTGTTGATTTTTAAAACTATCCTATGATGGACGCTCTCTTCATTGCGTCAATTAATTTTTCTGAATAGCCCAGCGCTAGTAGAACTTCGTTTGTGTTCTCTCCTATTCCAGGGGCTTTCCTGTAGCTAACTTTTGAATTTGAAAATATAGCCGGCATCCCAACTTGCACAATCCCGTCTATATTTTGCAAAACCTTTCTTTGCCTTATTTCATTGTCTTCAAAAAGCTCCTTGACTTTTTTTATTGGTTCGCAGCAAAAATCATATTTTTTGTTTAAGTTGCCCCACTCTTTTGCTGTTTTCGTTTTAAAAATCTTATTTACCTCCCAGACTTTATTTTGGTTAAACTGCTCTTTAAGCAAATCCTTTCTGTCGGTAACCTTGCAAAAAATTTCCCAGAATTTTGTCTCAATTGCGCCCAAACTTACATATCTTAAGTCTTTGGTTTCATAAACATTATAGCACGGAGCAGTTCCTGCAAGCATTGTTCTTTCTTTCGGGTTTAGAGATTCTCTTGCAATATGCATATTTATTAGTGATAATGCGCTATCAAGCATTGAAACATCAATATAATTACCCTTGCCGTTCTTATTTTTTGCATATAACGAAGATGCAATTGAAAAAGAAGCAACTAGAGCGCTTGCAACATCTGCTATTTGCATGCCTGGAACAAATGGCTTATTGCTCAAAACATCAATAACCCCGCTTACGGAATTAAAATTCAAGTCATGCCCTGCCCTGTACTTGTATGA
>CAZGTJ010000241.1:0-2049 GCA_964528545.1 uncultured Methanosarcinales archaeon | reverse complement strand
TTAGACATAGTCATCAATCAATGACTTTTAGTATGCCAACATTTTTGAAATCACCTTTACCAGACTGTCCGATAATTCAATTATGCAGTACTTGTCATCCTGACGGAAGTCAGGATCCCATTGCTTTTATTGGGATTCTGGATTTCGCCAGAATGACAGAGCATTATAAAAAGTAATTATCGGACAGTCTGATTGTATATTTCCAACCATCTCAATAGGGTATATATCTTTTTTATGCATGTGGATAAGTGGGCTATTACATCTTCGGTAAATCTTCGGTATAATGACATTGTAGAAAAATAAATATATTGAGTCAATCGTTTATGGCCACACTAACCAAACGACAAAAACAAATCTACGACTACACCGAGTCCTATATCAACAAGAGGGGCTTTTCGCCAACTTTAGAGGAAATAAAAAAGCACTTCCGACTTTCTTCTATCTCTACGATTCATCAGCATATAGAAACGTTAACAGACAAGGGCGTCCTTATAAAAGACGACAATCTTGCTCGTGGTATTAGTTTAAGAGAAAAAACTTCTAATCTTGTAACTATCCCTCTCCTCGGCACTATAGCCGCAGGTGAACCCATTGAAGCGATTCAGCAGAAAGAATTTATAGCGATACCAAAAACTAAACTACCGCCAAGTAGTGAAGTTTACGCACTGCGAGTGATTGGCGATAGCATGATCGACGAAAACATTAACGATGGAGATGTGATCCTCGTTAAGCATCAAAGTACCGCCGAGAACGGGCAAAAGGTGGTTGCTCTCATAGATAATGAAAAGGCGACACTAAAAAAATATTACCGAGAGCGCGGACATATTCGTTTGCAACCAGCAAACAAAAATATGGAGCCGCTTATATTCAGAAACGGTCGGGGTGTTTCAATCCAGGGTATCGTGCTTGATGTGATTCAAAATATTGGTACCGCTAATTTTGAAAAAAAATTATTATGGCGTTAATATAAAACTATGAACCAAGTTGTTACACTATTTGCAAAAACAAAAATTGATTATTCGTGGTCTTTTTCTGATAAGACAAGAAAAGACACATCGTATATTACGCATGGCTATCACCGTTACCCAGCAAAGTTTATTCCTCAAGTAGTTTCTCGGTTAGCGGATAAGTACACAAAAGAAGGCGACTTGATCGTTGATCCATTTGGCGGGTGTGGTACAACACTGGTTGAATCGAAAGTAATGGGGCGACCATCTGTGGGTGTTGATATAAACCCTGTTGCCGTGCTTATTACAAAAGCTAAAGTTACCCCAATTAACCCGGTAAAAATTGAAAGGTCATTTGCGTTGCTGAAAAGTAAAATTGAGACATACAGCACGAATACAAAAGTAAAAGCTCCAGAGCATGAAAGAATAGATTATTGGTTTAAACCAGAGGAAAAAAGAAAGCTCGCTTTTATCTTTAATGAGATTTCCAAGTTGAAAGATCAGGACATTAGAGATTTCTTTTATTGCGGATTTTCAAATATTCTTAAAAATTGTTCCATCTGGCTACAAAAAAGTAATAAACCGACACGAGATTTCGATAAAAAACCATCGGACCCAATAGGAGCATTTTTCAAGCAAATAAAAATAATGATGAAGGGCAATGCGAGATTTTATGAAATCTCAAAAGAAAAAAATCATCTTGCAGTGCCAAGTCAAGTTTATTGCACTGACGCAAGGACAATTCCAGTCAAAGATAATTCCGTCAGTTTAATCGTTACTTCGCCACCCTATGTAACTTCGTATGAATATGCTGATTTGCACCAGTTGACGGCTTTGTGGATGGAATACACAAAAGATTTAAGCGACTTTAGAAAAAGATTTATTGGTTCTTCTTATCATAGCAAAAAAGATTTAGTACTTAATAGCGTAATTGCGGAAAATATAAGAAATGAGCTGTTGAAAAAAGACAAAAAAACTGCCGAGGAAGTATCTACCTATTTCAGCGAAATGAATCAGGTGTTTGCTGAAATGAAAAGAATGCTTAAAAAGGGAGGCAAAACTTGTATTGTTATCGGGAATACAAGTTTAAGGGGGGTTGATA
>CAZGTJ010000240.1:692-2051 GCA_964528545.1 uncultured Methanosarcinales archaeon | reverse complement strand
TGAGGCACAATCCAGCTGATTGCATCGTACTTTCCGTTGCTGTTCGCATCGGTAAATTTGACATCGTACTCGCTTGAATCTGTCACATCAGTTTTAATTCCGTTTATTATGTGGTAGAGCCTGTACCTTGCGCTTGTTTCAGGCATGTCTGTTGCTGCAAGAACATTTTTGTACTCGAGCGAAACGTTCGAATAAACAACGACCCGCTTTATTGTGCTCCCTTTCAAAATGTTTTCTTCCCTTTTTTCAGGGGCTTTTGTTTCAAACTCGATAAAATAATCTGTTGCGCCGTCCTCTATCTGCAGTTTTACGCTGCTGTCTTCCGAGGCAGAGTCTGCAGCTGAAAATCCCGTAATTTTATTTCCGCTTGACTCGATTTCCCTTTCGGCCTTGTATTCATCAAGACTTTTTAAAAATCCTTTATCATCGACTTTGATGTATTTTTCATCTATCTTTACTCTTTTGTCATTAATCAGCTTTTCTGCAGAAATATTGTATGCTTCTGACGGCAGAATTATGCTCGCATTCGACTTGTCCGAGACAAATATCACATGCTTAACCCATTTGACAGGCTCGTTTACTTCTGCATAAATTATTGACAAATTTTCAAGCACAATCTCATCGGGAATTATCGTTGAAACATTTTCTGTCAGGTTTAGCGTTTGATTTGCAACAGGGATCGTCTGGTTTAGCTCTTGTTCTGTCGAGTTTACAAAAACAGCGCTTAATGACATCCACTCGGATTGATAGATATTCGAATAGGGATTTTCAGGGCTTAAGTTGTAGTTGACATAGATTACCTGCGCTGCAACTGTGTTTCTGAACGACGCACCATACCGTCCAAAGCTTAGGTAAAGCGTGTCGTTCCAGTATTCTGAGCTTGGAGCCAGCTCTATGAAATTACATGCTTTCTCGGAGCCAAAGCAAAGAATGGTGCTTGTATTGTCGTCCAGACTTATTATTTCCCATTTTGTTGCAAGATGCTCCTGGCTTAAGTTTTTTCCAGTTAGCGTATCCTTAACAGTCAGGTCAATGACATTCCTTAACGCTTCAATCCCATCATTGTTTAGGTCGTAGAATTCGCTGTTCTCATACCTTAGTTTTATGGCAATTTCATTATCCTCAAGCCCCCGTATGTTGGATATGTATGGGACAGCGGCAAGAAACATCACAAGCAAAGCTGCAATTACGATATATCTGCTCTGCGTAAATTCTTTTAGCGATGATAGCGGCAAAGTTCTGCCACTCCTGAAGCTGTCTATTTTGTCAGCCATCCTCCTCAGCCTGTACCTGTACCACCGCATCCTTAATTTAGTTCTTAAGTCCATTTTCCTTTTCTTTTGCCCTTTTGTAGCACAT
>CAZGTJ010000240.1:0-682 GCA_964528545.1 uncultured Methanosarcinales archaeon | reverse complement strand
CTGGGGCCCCTTTCAAGCAGTTTTGAAATTTTATCCATGTCCATTCTGGCAGTTTCGATAAAATATTTTGACAGGGATTCAAGCGGACCGAGAACTTTGTCGGTGAAGACAGAAACAGGAACCCAGTAATTCGGGCTTTCAACCCTAAGTCGCTCCATGTTTTTTCGAAATGCCTTGTTGTACGTAACCCAAATTACCCTGTCGTCCCTCTTTAGGATTATTGCAATTTGATGATACGCGAGCTTGTGCTCTTCTTTCAGGTACTTGACAACAGATTCGAGAATTCCAAGATTTTTGTTCCTGAAAATGAAAGTTGGAATCAAAATATCCGTGCTGATTTGGATAGGTTTGCCCTTTAAAAGATTCAAAATCTCCTCAAAGGAGAGCTCGTGCTTTTCTGCAATGCCCTGGATAAAAACATCGACTGCATCAAGGTTTTTCTTTAGGCTTTCAGAGATAGAACTACGTTTAGGCTCATTTTTATCTTCCAAACCTTGCATTAATTTATCTCCTCTTTGGCTCAAACCACTGCCCGATTAACAATATGTAATGAAACGGTACTGATTTCACTATGGCAGAAATATAAAAAGCTTGTGATTTTACATATTTTATTTTCAATTTTACATATTTTTGTTTAAGATTATAGTTAGAAGTTCTTATTAAAATTTTAGTTTTTAAAACA
>CAZGTJ010000239.1:594-2055 GCA_964528545.1 uncultured Methanosarcinales archaeon | reverse complement strand
CCATCCTTGCTTTGTGTATCTTTGCCTCTGCTATCTCAACATGGTCTATCTTATCGTAAGTCCTAGGCATCACATGCGGCATTTCTACCTTGCTCTCAAAGGATTCCCCAACTTCTGCCATTTGCGCCTTGGGCATGCTTTTTTTCTTCGCAAAAATCCTTCCAAGCAGGGCTTTTCTTTCCGGCTGCTTGAGGCTTTCAATCGCTTTTTGTATTTCCCCCTCATCTTCTGCGATTTGAGGCATTGATGCCATTTCGCTTTCTTTTAATAAGAAATCAGGCTCTTTCCCTGCCACTTTCTTTTCTTTTGCCTTGCGCGGCATAAACTCGGGCGTATCTGCTTCCAGTGCCATAGGCTTTTGGGCTTTTAACTTCTTTTTGGGCAAAGGCAGCTCCTGCAACTCCTCGCTTATTTCCATTCGTTTTTCTTTTTTGCCGAAGCTGATGCTTGGGAAAATTCCTGCAAAATGCTCCTTTATAGACAGCTTTCTCCTTTCAGGTTTTATAGGGCTAATCTCTATTTTTTCCGCTCCCTTCTTTGCGGTTTCTTGCCATTCTCTTTTCTTTGCCTCTTTATGCATTCTTTGCTCTTCTTTCCTTTTTTTCCCTTCTAATCCTCTCTGCAGTTTCTTTTCCTGCTGAACCCTTAGCCTTTCAAGTACAATCATTCTTTTTTTCTCGTTTTTGCGCGTTATCCTCTCTTCCTCTCTTGTTCTCTTCTCTCCCAGCCTTTTGGCCCTTTCTTCCTCATTTTTTCTCCCAGCAGGGATTTTTTCAGTATATTTCGCTTCTTCTGCCTTTGAGCCTATCTTAGGAAAAGGAGGTGGCGGCGGCAATATATCTCGCTGTTCTTCCTTGCCTCCAAAAATGCCAGAAATTGAAATAAGATCAAATATGATGTTCAACGGATTTCCACCTCTTTTTTTGTCTAAATTATAAAATAATATTTAAATGTGTTTATTATTTATATGTTTCTATAATCTTTATTTTTGATTTTAAGCCAGATTTGATTTTTATTGATTTTCCTAAAGCCTTGGATAAGAACCTCATCAGCTCGATATTTGCCTTGTTGTTTTCATTTTGGCTATGTAAGCATCCCTATCTTTATCAAAACCCGCAATCTCACTGCTCTTTGAGTTTGGCTTGACTATCACCTTAAAGCTGCTTCCCTTAATTTCCACATTGGAAATTAATAACCTCGATATTTAAATAATCTTTTCACTACTTTATAATAATTAAAATAGAAAGATTTATAAAAGACTATTATTAATATTTGTACATGGAACAGAAAAAAATTGCTATTATACACAGGGACTCTTCACTCGTTACTTTGTTAGCTGTATTGACACAAGAATTGGGCCATGACCCATTTACAATGATAGTCAATAAAGATACGCGACCTCAAGATGTGGCTTCTTTTGTTCAAGGTATTTCTCCTCTAAGTTTAGTGCTTTTAGCTGAA
>CAZGTJ010000239.1:0-584 GCA_964528545.1 uncultured Methanosarcinales archaeon | reverse complement strand
AGCCTACCTTAAGCAAAATGAATATGGGGTCACATCGGAAGGCATCAAGGGCGGAGAAGGTATAGAAGCCTTAGTTGAAATCAGAAAAGACGATAAGACCACACCTGTCTTTATGATATCAGGATCACCCCAATACGAAGGGGATGCAATGAAAAGCGGTGCAAAAGGCTATTTGATTTTGCCAGTAGATTTAAGGCAATATGAAGCTTTTTTGAAACTGGCATTTGGGCATGGCCCCTAAAATAAATAGCATAATTTTGCATAAAAATGACAGAAGAACAAAAACCGTTGGAAATTTTAGTAATTGATGATCAAAAGGATATGTTAGACCTTCTGAAAGAGTGGTTAGAAGAATCCGGGGCAAACCCGACTTTAATGAATGGTGGCAATGAGGCTGTCGATGATTTTCTTAGAAGATTAAATTGCGGAAAACCTTATGATGCTGTGCTGACAGACATGTTTATGCCTGGCGGAAGCGGCACTTATGTAATTTCTCAAATAAAAAGAATTTATCCAAAAACACCGGTTATTGCTGTAACTGCATTTGACTCTGATCAAGTGAACGAATTCCTTTCAAATCTGCC
>CAZGTJ010000238.1:0-2069 GCA_964528545.1 uncultured Methanosarcinales archaeon | reverse complement strand
ACACAGGGCCCGGCGACATTGTTGAGATAGAAGGAGAAAGAAAAACAGTCGCGATAGCAGACCGCGCTTATCCAGGAGATATCGGGCTTAACATAATACGGATGGACGGCATCATAAGAAAAAATGGAAAAACATCCATTGGCGAAATTGTAAGAATCAGAAAGGCAATTGTCAAGGAGGCAAAGAAAATTATAATAGCGCCGGCAAGAAAAGGAATTGTCATTCGCGCATCGCCTGAAATTTTCAAGCAGGGCCTTCTTGGAAGGGCTGTAATCAAGGGAGACATTGTCTCGCTCGGGGGAGCGAGAAGAAGAAAGAACACGATGATGAACAATCCTTTCTTTGACGAGGATATTTTCTCTATTCTTGACGAGTCGATGATGGGAATTGGCTTTGGCGACATAAAATTTGTGGTCGTGGACACGCACCCAAAGGCAGCTGTAATCATCCTTGACCAGACTGAAATTGAGTTCAGGTCAGAGGCAGTTGAAATCGAGGAGGAAAGGGTCCCTGATATTACTTACGAGGATGTAGGCGGGCTTGAGGACGAGATAAAGAAGGTCCGGGAAATGGTAGAGTTGCCGCTAAAGCACCCGGAGATTTTCGAGAGGCTTGGGATCGAGGCTCCAAAAGGAGTTTTGCTGCATGGCCCCCCGGGAACAGGAAAAACGCTTCTTGCAAAAGCGGTTGCAAACGAGACAAATTCGCATTTTATCCTGATCAACGGCCCAGAAATCATGTCAAAGTATTACGGACAGTCAGAAGAGAACCTAAGAAAGAAATTTGAGGAGGCTGAAAAAAATGCGCCTTCCATTATTTTCATTGACGAGATTGACGCAATCGCCTCAAAAAGAGAGGAGACGAGAGGAGAAGTCGAGAGAAGGGTCGTGGCCCAGCTTCTTGCTTTGATGGACGGGCTGCAGGCAAGGGGAAAAGTTGTCGTGATTGCGGCAACAAACGTTCCAAACATTCTTGACCCAGCATTAAGAAGGCCGGGAAGATTTGACAGGGAAATAGAAATTGGAGTCCCAGGGAAGGAAGGAAGATTAAATATTTTGAAGATCCATACAAGAAACATGCCGATGTATACAAAGGACAGTGTAATCCAAGAGGCTGAATTTGATCCGGAGTACAAGGAATCTCTTTTAAACTTATTCAGGTACAAGGACGGAAGCAACGCAAAAAGCCTTGAGAGGACAATCAGCAGATACCTTGTCGATAACCCTCAAAAAAATGAACTGTTCAAGAGAATAGAAATTGCAAAACTAAAAAGATATATGGAAAAAATAATGAGTGATTCAAAGATTGTCAATTTAAAGGATTTGGCCGATGTCACCCACGGTTTTGTAGGGGCTGATTTGGCATCGCTTGCAAAGGAGGCGGCAATGATTGTCTTAAGAAAAGTTTTGCCTGACTTAAAATTAAGAGAAGACGAGCCGCTTCCAAAAGAACTGCTTGAAAAGCTCACGATTTCACAGCAGGATTTCAAGGACGCATTAAAGATGGTAAGGCCAAGCGCATTAAGGGAAGTTCTTGTCGAGATTCCTGATGTCAAATGGGTGGATATAGGAGGGCTTGGAAATGTAAAGCAAGAATTAATCGAGGCGGTTGAATGGCCGTTAAAGCATCCTGAATCATTTAAAAGATTGGGAGTTAGGCCTCCAAGAGGAATTTTGCTTTACGGAGCGCCTGGAACAGGAAAGACGATGCTTGCAAAGGCTGTGGCCAATGAAAGTGAGGCAAATTTTATTTCGGTTAAAGGTCCAGAAATGCTAAGCAAATGGGTAGGGGAATCAGAAAAGGCTGTAAGGGAAATTTTCAAGAAAGCAAGACAGGTTAGTCCGTGCATAATCTTTTTCGATGAGATTGACTCCTTAGCTCCAAGAAGAGGCGCTTCGTCGGATAGCCATGTTAGCGAGAGGGTTGTAAATCAGCTGCTTACGGAAATGGATGGATTAGAAGAATTGACCAATGTTGTTGTTGTTGCGGCTACCAACAGGCCAGACATTATGGATCCCGGCTTGCTAAGGCCCGGAAGATTTGACAGGATGATTTTAACACAAGTTCAG
>CAZGTJ010000237.1:251-2081 GCA_964528545.1 uncultured Methanosarcinales archaeon | reverse complement strand
AAAACATTTAAAAAGCGCCTTTATATCCTTTTTTCAATGGCAAGAATAAGGAGCTTTGTGGCTTACAGGAATCTTAAAAGGCCGTATACAAGGACATCAAAGTTCAAGGCAAAGTCGTATATCAGGATGACTCCAAACGTCAAGGTTGTAAGATTCGAGACCGGGGATGCGAGGAAAGATTTTCAGTTCACATTGAATCTAGCATCGAAGGCGGACTTGAATATAAGAGACAACGCTCTTGAAAGTGCAAGGCAAACATCCAACAGGCTTCTTGAGTCGTTTTTGGGAGTAGGGGGATATCACATGAAAGTAAAATCATATCCCTACCACGTTTTAAGGGAGCATGCGCTTGCGGCAGGAGCTGGCGCGGACAGGTTTTCGTCAGGCATGGCCCACGCATTTGGAAAGCCGATCGGAGTGGCTGCAAGAATACACAAAGGTGACACGATTTTCCAGGTAAGGGTTAACAAGGAAAACCTTTCTTTGGCAAAGCAGGCTTTGGAGAGGGCATCAAAAAAGCTTCCGTGCGCATGCATAATCCAGATCATAGACAACAAAAAATAATTTTATAAAAAGAGGTCGCTATTTTTATGGTGCTTAAAGAATACATTAGCATGGTCCCTTACGGTAACTTTATCTTGTCCAACAAATATATTTATGCTATTGCGATTTTCGGCTTGTTCTTCCTTCTTTCCGAGCTTGTTGTTATAATCTCGAGAAGCGTGATACTAAAGATTGCGCACAAGACAAAAACGGAAGTTGACGATTTAATTGTAAAGAAAACAAATAAGCCCATCTCATTGATTTTGCTGTTTATTGGAATAAGGCTTGCGCTTCTTCCTCTCGGGATAAGACAGGGCGTTTTGAACATGGCTGAGAACTTAATCATGTCTGTCATAATCATCATAGTAACCTATATTTCAATTGTTGTCATCGGAATCTTCATAGACAACTGGGGAAGAACTGTTGCTGCAAAAACAAAATCCGAGCTTGACGACCAGCTTATCCCGGTTTTTCACAGATTCTCCAAGATATTTATCTCTATAATAGGGATTTTATTTGTGCTTCCGGTCTGGGGGGTTCAGATAGGGCCTTTGCTGACGAGCCTTGGGATTGCAGGAATAGCCGTCGCATTTGCGCTCCAGAGCACCCTTGGAAATATTTTTGGAGGAGTGTCAATAATACTTGACAGGAGCATAAAGGTCGGAGACAAGATTAAGATAGATGCTGACACAATGGGGACGGTTACTGACGTCGGCTTAAGAAGCACAAAGATAAGGACATGGGATAACGAAATGATTACAATGCCGAATGGAAAGCTTGCAGATTCTAAAATCTTAAATTTTATACAGCCGGAGCCTATGGTCAGGGTTCAAGTAAATTTTGGAGTCGAGTACGGCTCAGAAATCGCACATGTAAGAACTGTTGTGCTTGATGCGCTCTCTAAACTACCCAACGTTCTAAAAGAGCCTCCGCCAAAAGTGCATTTTGATGCAATGTCCGAATTTTCACTTAATTTCATAGCTTTGTTTTACGTGCCAAGCTTTGACAAAAAATTTGATACAAAATCTGCTGCAACAGAGGCGATCTACAATGCGCTCAGGGCCAATGGAGTTGGAATTCCGTTCCCGACACGAACAGTTTATTTCAAGGGCGAGAAGCACGATACTGGGGCGCCAAAAGCTTTTAAGAACGGGAATTAATTTGAGATTATCAATTTGAGATTATCCTATTTCTTTATTTATTCTTGTTCTTTTAGTATCCTTACGACATTTTCATAGACTTCCGGATACAAATTGGTGTCCATCATGTCTGTGTGAAAGCTGGCAA
>CAZGTJ010000237.1:0-229 GCA_964528545.1 uncultured Methanosarcinales archaeon | reverse complement strand
TTATCGTTCAGCTTGTTCAAAAAAAGGCTGTTTTGCTGCAAATCAATGCATTCCTTGCTCTCTCCAAATACAGGGCAAAAGTCAGACACTTGCCCGATTATCCCTTTGTGAGGGCTTCCTATTGTTATCATCTTGTGGACAGAATCGTCCCCGTAAATTTGCAGGTATTTTCTTGCAACCAATCCTCCCATTGAAAATGCAATTATGTTGACTTTGTTTTTTCCTGTCC
>CAZGTJ010000236.1:0-2099 GCA_964528545.1 uncultured Methanosarcinales archaeon | reverse complement strand
AGAATTATTATTGTTTAAATAAGTTTTGACGGTTCAAACAACATTGGCGTACACTTCGCCTGAAGCTTCTCTTGCATAAGACGAGCCCGCTGCAACGGTGTTGTATGTGATAGCCGCTTTTACCTTGCCCTTTTCCGAGGCTACCATTCCCGCAGCTGCTGAATTGCAATTGGTCCATGTCAGGTCCTTTGTTTCGCCGCTTTTCCACGCAGTAGGCAATGCTGGAGCCGTGCAGCTGTAGCTTGTTACGCCTTCGCTGCTTAGGTTCACTGCAGACACGTCAATAGGCTCCCCAAGTCCGTTCTTCAGCCTCAGCTTGAAAGTATTTGCAGTTGCAGAAATCTGGTAATCTATGCACGGGAATTCGGGAGGAAAATTGCACCTGCCAGGAAGCAGCTTTCCCGGAGTCAGGATTCCAAAATAGGCAAGTACACCAATCATTATCAATATAACCAGAAAAGCCCATCCATAAGTTGTCAGGAACTCTAACGCTGCTTGACCTCTTTTTTGCATTTCAATATCTCTCTTAAAGCTTCTATATAAACTTTACGTTTCGATAAAGTTAAAGCCTGATAAGAAAAACCAGGCCCATTATCAGGCTTATTATGGAATAGGAAAAAACTACAGCCTGCAAATAGTCAAAAAACCCCATGCTTACGCCTGGCTGTTCCATAATATTAAATAACAGATTGCCTGTTATTTGCGGTTTTTCGCTATTCGCCTGGCCGACTATGGAGCCAGCAAGGAGGGCAATTATGCTGCTTAATATTAATGTAATTCCAAGAAGTTTCGTCATAGATAACTTTGCACCTAATCTGATTTATATAATTTTCCAAACAGGCCGATAAAGATTTCCTTCGGCACTTGGATGCCGGCTTCAACAAACGCTCTCGCAAATCTGCGGCCGTCGTTCTCTTCGTTTGAAAGCTTAAACTCAAACAGATTCCTCAAAGTGAATCCGCACATGAAACCCTCATTGATAATGATTACCACATCGTTCCCGCCCTTTTTTATTTTTTTATTGTCCATATCAATTATAAAATCCTTTTTTGAAATGTCGTGTCTTGCCAGCTCCCATTCGACCAAATCTCTCATAATTTTTTCACTGTTGTTTTCCTTGATATATTTTTCAAGGTCTGTTATTTTGCAAAAATCTGAGAAACTGGTATTATCTGTAGTAATGAATTTATACGCTCTTCCTAGATAACCTTTGACTTTCTGCCTGCTCGTCTTGCCTTTCCATTCATTCTCTACAATGTAAACATACTCATTCCCCTTAATTTTTTTGATTCTAAAAAATACCATCGGCTCAGTTAGGCACTATGTATTTATAAGTTTTTTGGCATTTTCAAGAATTATTTTCCTATATAAATTATAGATTATACGAACTTTTTATCTGATTTCTTTTAAGAACTCTTTCTTGAACTTTTCATTTGTCTTGTGAAGCCTTTGGACTGCATTAATAAGAGCATTTTTGGGGCTTACTTCCCCATCAGTTTCCACGACAATCTGCGGAACGCTGATTTGGGGATGCCTTATGCTGTAGGTTGCAACCTTGACATGCTTGTCATTCCAAAGCTCTGATTTTAAGACATTGCACAGAGTATGGCCTATTCCTTTTGCTTCCACGATAAGCTTGTTTTTTTTGTCGTCGAGAATTTTGATTTCCATTTTGTTTTTCCAATAGAACGTCTGCCTTATTTAAAAACCTTTTGATGGGGATGATTTTGCTCGCTTATCCTGATTTCCGTCGGCAAGATCATTTTATGTCAAAATCTATGGATGCGCCTTACGATTTCGAAGTTTCAAACCTGAAGCAGCTCGCATTAATTCTGTGGATTTGCCGACGGTGGAATGAAAATGTTGCCTTTAACGGGAATTTAAAAGCCCATGCATGCGTTAATTTGGCATTTTTTTTGGCAGAAAAGCGTTCCAAAAAGGATTTACTCTCACTTTTGTGGAAGGAGTACACCACCGGAGCTATTCCAAATGCTTTTTCAAGAAAAATGGTATCCTGATGCCTGGCTTTTGTGCCAAAAGGTGGATTCTGCAAGACTATATCAGCTTTAATACCTATTTCTTTGATATCCTGGTTAATG
>CAZGTJ010000235.1:0-2106 GCA_964528545.1 uncultured Methanosarcinales archaeon | reverse complement strand
AATCCTCTTGACGCAATGGTTTATGCCGCATCAAAAGTTTCGAACTTTCCAAAGAACAGGATAATGGGAATGGCCGGCGTGCTTGATTCGACAAGGTTCAGGACCTTTATTGCAAAAGAGCTTGATGTTTCCTTTGAGGATGTTGACGCAATGGTTTTAGGAGGTCATGGAGACACAATGGTCCCTCTTCCAAGGTATTCGACTGTCAGCGGAATTCCTGTTACAGAATTAATGACGGAGGAAAAAATAAATGCTCTCGTCGAAAGGACAAGAAATGGAGGGGCAGAGATAGTAAATTTGCTTAAGACTGGCTCTGCTTTTTATGCTCCCGGAGCATCGATAGCACAGATGGCAGAATCAATTCTAAAGGACAAAAAAAGAATCCTTCCCTGCGCCGCATACTGCGACAAGGAGTACGGAGTCGGAGGATATTTTGTTGGAGTTCCGGCAAAATTAAGCAGAAAAGGCGTTGAAAAAATAATTGAGCTCAAGCTGACTGATAATGAAAGGCGCGAATTCGACAAATCCGTCGAGCATGTCAAGAGCCTTGTTGCGGTGACGGAAAAATTTTTATGAATTTTTATTAGTTTTGTGAATTTTATGCTTGAAAAAATTGTTTTGAACGAGAAGTCAAGTGGGTTTCTTTTGAAATTCTCAGACGAAACATCTCGGAGCAGGCATTGCATCAAATTGGAGATTGCCTTCATGGGTTCTACAACCTCATTCTCAATAGGCCGCCTTGCCTGGCATTGCCGCCTTTCAGGCTGGATATTCTTGAAACTGTGCCACAACCGCCGCACATCAAGAATTTTATTTTCTGGAGCCCATTTGAAAAAAATCTTTCCGCGAACCTTGGAAATATATAGACTTGGAGCATTTTAGAATTTATGAAATGCCAAGCAGCTAACTTTAAATATATTCGGATTGCATTATTCTTATGGGACAAGAACTGGTCAAAGTCGGAAAGGTAACTCATTATTTCCCGAAAATAAAAGTTGCAGTCATAGAGATTCTTGAAGCGAGCATCAAGATGGGAGATAAAATAACGATAAATGGGCACACAACAAACTTTTGCCAAAAAGTTGATTCGATGCAGATAAACAATGAAGATGCGCAGATTGCAATGCCGGGACAGGAAGCTTCGATAAATCTTGCAAGCCCGGCAAGAGTAAAGGATTTTGTTTACAAATATATTTAGACAGCAATTCCGGAGTGCTTTCTTATCAGATATTTGAACATAATCGGGGAAACAAGAGTGCTTACCAGCGCAACGACGATTATGGCGCTGTAGATGTTTATGCTGATTATTCCTTTTGCAAATGCCAATGATGCTATGACAAGCTCGGTGTCACCTTTCGGAGAGACGGCCCAGCCCACAATATGGCCTTCTGTGAAGCTTCCTTTGCTTAGAAGAACCCCGAGCACCGAGCCAAGGACAGTTCCCCCAAGATCTATCAGGATAAGCACGGCAGCAAGGCTGATATTTGACGTTATTGTGTAAATATCAGTTTGCACCCCGACATTGACGAAGAATATCGGAATTAGGAATCCAAATGAAATTACATGGATCAAGTGTGAGATCTCATTCCTCTTCCATGGCCTCCTGTTTTCCTTGCTCAGGAAAGTCTGCCTTACAAGCATGCCAGCAACCAAAGAGCCGATTAATGAACTAATCCCGAAAAGCTCTGAAAGATATGCCATGAAAAGCACAATTATCAGCGCCCCCATAAACAGTATATCCTGCGACTTGTCCTTTTCAAAGGCGTTTATTGCCATCGGTATCAACGAAATTCTCAAAATCAGAATGATCAACACAAAAACTGCTATGTCAAGAACAAGCTTTTTTAAAGTTGCATCGGCGCTTAGGGTGGTCTGCAAAATAACAAGCACAGTGCTTATCGCAACGAGCTCAAATACGTCGTCAATTGCTCCTGCGGTCATCACCAAGTTCCCGATTTTGCTTTTCAAAAGCTTTGCTTCCTCAAGGATGTCGAGGGATATCGCCTGCGAACTTACAGAAAGCGAAATTCCTATCACAATTGAAGAAATCATGTCGAAATGAAACAATCGCGTTGCAACAAAAATGCCGACCACCAGCGGAATCAA
>CAZGTJ010000234.1:0-2147 GCA_964528545.1 uncultured Methanosarcinales archaeon | reverse complement strand
TCGTCCATTATGAGCTTTGATGTTGTCAGGGTTGTTGAGGGGGTTTTGACTTTCTGCTCCCCAATCGATGCAATTTTTCCTGTTCTGTAATTGTAGTCTCGTATGTCTTCTGTCCCAACCATGAAGTTCAGGAGCGAGTTCCAGAAAATCGGGTATGAGGGAAGAGTCTTGAATTCGCTTGCGTCCTCCAGAATTCCGTAATAGACGACTTTTCCTTCTTTCTTGTCTCCAATAACAATCATCGGAGTCTTGTCATCGGCAGAGGCAAGAACTATGCCTCCCTTCTTTGCCTCCCCGCTAAAATATGACGAAGCTGTAGTAAAGCACCTTTCTTTTTCAAACTGCTTTGTAATCTGGTTTATTGTCTCGACGCAAACTTTTGTTGGGCGGTTGACTTTGTTTTTGAGCTCGACTGGCGGAAGGCCTTTCATGCTTATTTCCCTTATGTCTTCCTGGGACATTATTACCAGATTGCCGCCTTTATTGACATAGCTTTCGATATCGTCAAAAGTTCCAGGCACGATGCCATCCTTCTTATTGACCCCGTTAATCTTGTAGACTAGTATGGCGTCGGACTTGTAAGGGTCAAGCTTTTGCCCTTTTGTGTTTATCGTAAGGACGGGCGGATTTACAACATCAAGCTGGACATCCTTTGCAGCCCCGAGCGCGCTCTCGAGGTTGCTTGACCTTTCGTTTGTGATAAGGAGGACATTCATTTTTGTTTTTGCTGGAGTTGCAATAAAGGCGGCATCATCAGGCTGCATGTCATCTTTTGGCTCAATCTCGATTTTTGAAACTCCCAAAGGCGTGTCAAAGACAAAATTCTCGATTGAATTCGGGGCAATGTTTACAGTTGCCGATGTAATTGCCTTATCTCCCTTGACAATGCTTATTTTTCTTTGCTGCGGCTCGTTGTTAAAGTTTTTCACGTAGACCTTTGAATTGTATTTTGTAATTTCCAGCCTTACAATCCCGACGTTTTTTGCCCTGTTGGAGACATCGACAAAGTCAATTATTTTTTCGTCTGATGCAAGCGCAGCCCTCACCACCTCTATGTCCGGGCCTTCTGTCGACAGAAAGTCGCTCAGAACTATTATTCTCCCAGGCCTGTCCCCCAGGATGTCCTTTGCAAGCAAAAGCGCATCTCCGAGGTTTGTTGATGTTGCCTTGGGCCTGACTTTTGCAAGAACGTCAAGCGCAATCTTGTCGTTTTCATTTTCCAGCACGATGAGAGGGATGTTTTCCGCAAGAATAATGGAGTTTTTTCCGCTCAGGGATTTTTTTGCTTCTTCAAGAGCCATGTCAAGTCTTGAAACTCCTTTTTCCTTTGAACTCATTGATGCGCTCACGTCAAGAATTATCAGGGTGTTTTCCTTGGTCACGTCATATTTTAGCTTTGCGTAGGGGGCTGCGACAACAAGCGCAAGCCCGATGATGGACAGGATTTGGAGCAAAAACAAAAGGTTTGTCATGAGCCTTTGGAAAAACGAGAATTTTTTTGATTGCTTGTTTTCCTGCATGATAAACATAAGGGAAGGCACGACTTTGTCTTTTGGCTTGGGCCTTCTCAGGTAAAGAATTATAAATATTATCACGGCAACCAGTGCCCACAGCCCAAGCGGCCTTTGGAATGGAAGTGCAACCATTATTTTTTCCCTCTTTTTTTGCTGCTGAATATCAGTCCCGCAATGTCTCTTGGGCTTACGAGATCCTTGACAAGCACGAGCACATTCTCAAGCTCATACCAGTAAACTTCGGACTTGGCGCCTATCTTCATATCCTGCCGGGCCTCCTGCGGCAGTGTCAGCTGGCCCTGCTTCGTTATCTTCGCTTTTCCGACGAACTTTGGCTCCATCTTCATTATTAATTTTAATATTTTTAATAATATTGGTTGATTTTTTAAAATTAAGAAAAGTATTATTTATAAATCTTGCTGTTTTGCCAAGCCAAGTTGTAAAGTACGGGTTAGCCATCCATAATAAAGGGCAGATTTATCAATAAAGTATATAAATTAAGCAAAGACTCCAAAGCCATGTCCCAGATAAAAATTACTTTTCCTGACGAAAGCGTGAAAGAATTTCGCAAAGGAGTCACTGCGGCCGAAATTTCATCAGGCATAGGGAGAAGGCTTGCAGAGGACGCCCTTG
>CAZGTJ010000233.1:0-2158 GCA_964528545.1 uncultured Methanosarcinales archaeon | reverse complement strand
ATGGGGACTTATTGGGAGCTAAGAAAGCATGAAATCAAGAAAGGCACTCCAATCCCCGCAGAGAAAAAGCTTGAAGAAGAGTTGATAAGAAAGCTTGATGAATTAAGGATTCTTGAGCAAAAATGGCAGGTGCAGAAGCTTGCGCTTGACGAGGACATGAAGTTCATACACGAAAGGGAGCGGGAAATACAGGCAAAAGTCAAGGAATTAAAGCTAATTTCAAACGAGCTCGCGCTTTACAAGACGATAAATCCCCAGGAATATTTCTACATGCACAATGGAGTGGTGCTAAAAAGCCTGCACGACTTGATTGACGTTCTCGAGGTAATTGATGACCTGACATTCGGGTTCCACGTGAATGAGCAGAGGAACGACTTTGCGGAGTGGATAAGGGACATTTTCAAGGACAACAATCTTGCAGACAGGGTCAAAAATGCAAAGTCCAAAGTCGAGATGATTGAAGTTCTCGAAACGGTGCCACTCTCGGAGCAGGAGGAATTTAAGACGCGCTCAAATATAATAACAAACCCAAGGAAATATTTCTGGTTGCAAAACGGGGTGGTGATCAGGAACCTTTACGAGCTTTCGGATGCGCTCAAGGCAATTGACGACAAAATCTTTGAGCAGCATGTGAATGCAGAGAAAAATGATTTTGCAAAATGGGTGGAAGATGTGTTCAAGAACCAGCACCTGACTGACAAGATGAAAAGCGCTAAAACAAGAAAAGAAATGATCGAGCTTCTCGAGATATTCCTGTAAAATAAGTTCATTCTTTCAATGGATACATTCTGCTCAGCAAATGCCTGAAATATCGCTTTTTCATTAACTTCACGACTTCGTCCAAAATTTCTTCCTTTTTGGAGCTTTTGGTTATCTGGTGATAGTCCAGCCCGTGAGCGAAGTACATGAAGTCAAAATAGTGGTGGCAGAATTTGCACAGGGTGACCCCGTTTTTGAGCGTGTTTTTTCCTCCGTGATGGCGCGGAACAACATGGTGCGCCTCATTCGAAAATTTCCTGTTTCTGAAGCTGTCAGCCACGCGGTTCATGCAAATCTGGCACGTGTTTTTGTCCCTCTCCGCGACGCGCCTTTTCCATGCGGCAAGGCTAAAGCTCACTCCGCTATTGTAATTTATCCTCGGCTCCATGAAATTAAGAAGCCTGCTTTGCTTTGCAACCATGCCAAAAACCTTTTGATTCAAGCAAAAACAGCCAAAGGCATCTAAGAAAAACTTGGCGCTTTAGCTGGCATTCTAGATAGTGTGCATATCGTTGTCGGTTTTTTTTCTCTTCCTATGCAGGAAGTGGTACATAAGGTAGTGGTTCACGTCGTTTTCGATTCTTTCCTGCCAGTAGTCAACTGCGCTTTTCACTTTTTTCAGCCCGCGCTTTATGGCCATAAAGGGAAAGCAGGCGTACTTGTATTTAATCTTTTTGGAAAGGAAGCGGAATTTTGTCCTAATCATGCAATTTTGCGGCAAAAAAAGCTATTGCAGAAACAAAAAACTATTTTTTCCTCCTTTTCAACAGTGGAAAGGCCACGAAGCTCCACCTTATTTCGCGCCTGTTTTCTTCCTCGAATTCGTCAATGGCAGATTTGCGCCTTTTTATTTTTTCGATTCTTTCTATTTTTTCTTTTGCCATGCCAATCCCATGGGAAAGCAGGTATATAAATTTAATGCAGAAGTTATTTATTTCCGAGTTCGAATTATTCCATGATCTATTGGCAATTTATACGATCCTGGCGCGATCAAAAAAAAAGCGTCATCCTCTTACTTTTTCAACAATCTCCCTGAACTGCGGAAAATATCTTTCAACATAGTCCCAGTCCATGTTTTCGATTTTTATGTAGGAGTCAAATTTCTTCCTGTCGTCATTGATCCTGAACGTTCTTGTCTCGTCGAGCTTTGGAAATACGACGTGGAAAAATTCGTGCACGACAATGCACTTCAGGAATTGCTCATAATCCACTTTCAGCTCTCTGGCCTTCTTTTTTATGTCTCCTAATTCCAGCATTATGTTGAATTTTCCGTCCTTGGTAATTTTCACGTGGCCCGCCGCGCTCGGGTTCTTGTCCCTGAAGAATTTTATTTTCCCGAAATTAAAGTCTCCGAACTTCGGGATAACGCTTTCCTTTACAAAATTTTCAAGCGTTGATT
>CAZGTJ010000232.1:0-2160 GCA_964528545.1 uncultured Methanosarcinales archaeon | reverse complement strand
GACAACGGCGGCCCTTCGATGGTGAGGGCTGCTGCAAAAAACAATAAAGACGTTCTTGTGGTTGTCGATCCTAAAGACTACAAAACTGTTCTTGAAAAAATAAAATCCGGCAGGATAAGCGAGAACGACAGAATCAGGCTTGCGGCAAAAGCGTTTTCATATACTGCAAGGTACGACACAATCATAGGCAGGTATTTTAACACAAATTACACAAAAGAAATGTTTCCTGAGATATATAATTTCACGTTCTCAAAGATACAGGAACTGAGGTACGGCGAGAACCCGCACCAGCAGGCGGCATTTTACAGGTCATTTGAGATAAATGAAACGTGCGTCAGCAATGCAAGGCAATTGCAGGGCAAGGAACTGTCTTACAACAATATTCTTGATTCAAATGACGCATTCGAGCTGATAAAAGACTTTAACGAGCCCACGGCCGCAGTCATAAAGCACACAAACCCAAGCGGCGTTGCGTCTGCAAAAACAATAGAGGAAGCGTACAGGAAAGCTTACGAAACAGACCCAAAATCGGCCTTTGGAAGCGTTGTTGCGCTCAACAGAAACTGCAACAGGCAGATTGCACAAATGATGAAAAATTTGTTTGTCGAGGTCGTTATCTGCCCGGCATTCGAAAAAGATGCCCTTAAGGTCCTAAAGGACAAGAAAAACTTGAGATTGCTTGAAACAGGGCCGATTGTTAGGGATTATAAATCGCTTGACCTGAGAAAAGTTGTCGGAGGACTGCTGGTCCAGACAAGGCAGACACCGGAAATAAGCGGGAAAGAGATGAAAACTGCAACAAAAAGAAATCCGACAAAAGATGAAATAAGGGACTTGCTGTTTTCGTGGAAAGTGAACAAGCACGTTAAGTCAAATTCGATTGTTTTTGCAAAAGATTGTGTGACCGTTGGAATTGGGGCCGGGCAGATGTCGAGGGTCGATTCTGTTGAGCTTGCAGTAAAAAAATCAGAGGGCAAGTGCAACGGCTCTGTCATGAGCTCCGATGCTTTCTTTCCGTTTAGGGATGGTGTTGACGCCGCCGCAGAAGCTGGAATAACCGCAATCATCCAGCCCGGAGGCTCGATAAGGGATGAGGAAGTGATTCAGGCGGCAGACGAGCACAATATCGCAATGGTATTCACCGGAATAAGATTGTTTAAGCATTAAAATGGATTCGTGGATTGTATTTGTTCTTGCCGCCCAGCTTATATGGTCAGTCACGTCAATAATCGACAAAGTTGTATTGTCGAGGAATTATATAAAGAATCCTTTTGTTTTTGTTGTATTCAACGGATTGATGAACGTGCTGGCCGTATTTCTCATCCCGCTCGTTGGATTGGAAAAGCTAAGCTGGTTCAATTTCTCAATGGCATTATTATTTGGAGTCTCATTCAGCCTCGGGCTTGTCGCGTACTACAAGGCAGTCCAGTCCGACGAGATTTCAAAGGTCGTAATGCTCTTTAACCTTGAGCCGATAATGATATTAGCCTTATCGATGATTTTTCTTGGTGAAATCCTGACAAGAAACCGCCTGATTGGATTCTTCCTGCTTCTCGGGGCCGCAATCCTTGTTTCCTACCACAAAATTGAAGGAAAATTCAAATTAAGCAAGGTGTTTTATCTCATGCTGGTTTCAGGAATTCTTGCGTCAATCGGGTTTGTTGCGGCAAAATATGTTTATAATTCAGCTTCTTTCTGGAGCGCTGCAATCTGGCTCAGGATTACAAGCATGAGCGCAATGCTGGCCCTGCTTGCCCCGTCAATTAGGGAAGAATTCAGGGAGGTTTTTATTGAAAACAGGAAAAAGGCAAGAAACCTGCTCATTTTCAAGATGGTTATCGACTTTTCCGCATTTGTCCTGCTCGGGTTTGCGATTGTGCAGGGGCCAATAGCGCTTGTTAACGTCCTTACTGTTGCGCTTCTTCCGCTTACCGTATTCGCATTGACACTAGTCACTTCAGGCTATCTTCCGCACATAATCAAAGAGAAAATTGATAAATCATCCATTTTCAGGAAGATTGTTGCGATTGTGCTGATAATTGCAGGAATAGTATTTATAAATCTTCAAGGATAGTGGGCACTCAAAAATTTTAAATAGGGCGCTAAAATCATACCATCAATGGAGCAAAGCCAATCTGCAGAAAGCGCCAAAAAGTTCAG
>CAZGTJ010000231.1:0-2166 GCA_964528545.1 uncultured Methanosarcinales archaeon | reverse complement strand
ATCAAAATACCGAGGGTAATCGTTGATAACTACAAGAGAAAGCAGGCTCCTTTCAACGACGCAACGGGGGCTCACGCAGGAGCTTTGCTGGGGGATGTCCTTCACGACCCGTTCCAGTCCGGCGGATTGGGGACGCCAGCGCATGAAAGAGTGGTTGCGGGCATGATTCACAAGTCCCACATGGGAGTCCTGTTTATAGACGAAATTGCAACCCTGCAGCCGGGAACCCAGCAGGAATTGCTGTCATCCCTACAGGAAAGAAAATTCGCGATAACAGGCCAGAGTGAAAGGAGTGCTGGAGCAATGGTCAGAACAGAGCCTGTCCCATGCGATTTTGTCATGGTCGCAGCGGGAAATTTTGAGACAATCAAGCATATGCATCCGGCACTTCGAAGCAGGATTTCAGGCTACGGCTATGAAGTCTACATGAAAGAGACAATGGAAGACACCGAGGACAACAGAAACAAGATTGCGATTTTCGTGGCCCAGGAAGTCATAAAGGACAAAAAAATACCCCATTTTTCGAGAGAAGCGGCTGATGCCATAATAGAAGAGGCAAGAAGAAGGGCTAACAGGAAAGGGCACCTGACCTTGAGATTAAGGGAGCTCGGCGGATTGATAAGGGCTGCAGGGGATTTGGCGCTGGAAGAAAAGGCAAGATTTGTGCAGAAAAAGCACATCGCAGGGGCAAAGAGCATTGCAAGAACCCTTGAGCAGCAGATTGCGGACAAGTTCATCGAGCAGAAAAAGGAGTATGAGGTTATTGTGACTTCGGGAAAAAGAATAGGCCGCGTCAACGGGCTTGCGGTCATCGGAGTCTCTCCGCCGTACTCGGGAATAATCCTGCCAATCGAGGCGGAAGTAACTCCGGGAGGAAAGGAAAGCGAGATAATTGCAACTGGAAAACTCGGAGATATAGCAAAAGAGGCCGTGCTCAACGTTTCTGCCATAATCAAAAAATATTTCGGGGACGATTTGAAGGAAAAATACGATATTTACGTGCAATTTTTGCAAACTTACGAGGGCGTAGAGGGGGATTCGGCAAGCATTGCAGTCGCAACAAGCGTGATTTCAGCATTCAAGCGGGTGCCTGTAAAGCAGGATACCGCAATGACAGGCTCGCTTTCAGTCAGGGGCGAGGTCCTTCCGATTGGAGGGGTCACCGCAAAAGTCGAGGCTGCAATTGAGGCAGGCATAAAAAATGTTGTCGTGCCAAAATCAAACTTGAAAGATATTGTAATTGATAAGGAAAAACTGAAAAAAATAAACATAATTCCTGTCGAGACAATCGGGGATGTGCTAAAAATTGTCCTCGACTGGAGCGGAAATAAAAATATTCTGAGGAAGATTGTTGCCGCTGACTAGCTAAGCGTAATATTTATATCCTAAATGTAAATTCTGCTGCCTATGTTCGGTTTTGGAAACACGTTCAAACAGGATATAGAAAAAGCGCAAAATTGCTTTCTTGAATACCTCAAAAGAACCTTAGGAGAATTTGTAGATAAAATTTTAGTAAACAAATTCAACAGCGGATTTCAAAAAGGATGGGAAGAAGCGGAAAAAGATTCCGAAACTCCTCAACTTAAAATTTTTTACGAGCTTGAATCAGGTTTGGTTAATAAAACCCTTAGGCAGGATATACATGAATCTGCAACTGATTTTGGAAGAGCTGTTGGGGCTTTAATAGGTAGTTTGAGATTTGGGCACCTTCGCCCAATTTTGAAAGGAGAGTACACAAATAAGTACATTGATTCAGTAGTTGCACTCCACCAGCAAAGGCCTGAGTTTGGCATCCTAATTTATTCAATTGCCGAAGAGATGTTAAAGTCTGCCGAAAATAAGATGTCCGATGCGTCTCCACAAAACTTTCAAAATTATGAAAAATTTCTAAAGCAAATAATGGATATCACAAAATAAGGCATCATCTCCACGTTACAATAACATCATCAGTTCTTTCATAAGGATGGATGTCTATTTTATCGTATTCTTTAGTTGCCTGATGCTTTTGCAAAATCGCCAGCCAGCTTATCATAAACCCGTTGTCCATTAAAACTTCATTCCGAGGAACAAAAAATTTCGCATTTCTCTCCCTGCACATTATTTTACACATCTGTTGCAGCCTTTTGTTGCATGCAACGCACACTCATAAAACTAATTCATTTTTTT
>CAZGTJ010000230.1:0-2166 GCA_964528545.1 uncultured Methanosarcinales archaeon | reverse complement strand
TGTTGAAAAATGTTTCATGATCGCCATTAGACTACCACACTTGCTATTTTTGCAATTCCAGGCCATCTTTCGCAGGCTTCTTTTGCGATTGCCCCCTTGAAAATTGTTCCTTTTGGATTTCCCTTGTCATCTTTAAGGACGACGGCAGCATTATCCTCAAATTTTATTCTTGTCCCATCCGGTCTTCTGTACTCTTTCCTTTGCCTAACGATTATCGCGAAAACGACCTGCTTTCTCATGTCAGGCTTCCCTCTTACAACAGACGCCATGACCAAATCGCCGACACCACAGCTTGCAATTCTTCCCTTTACCGTTTTTAGGCCCACAACCGTGAAAATCTTGATTGTCTTTGCTCCTGAATTGTCGCAGGTTTCAATCTTGCTGTAAACAGGCAACGATCTTGTTATGTTTGCTTTGACTGGCTGCATTTTTACCTCAATTACTGTTCCTCATCCTGCTTTGGTTCTTCTTTTGACTCTTTTCTTGTCTCCTTTACTTTTCCAGCTTCTCTGAACTCCATTTTTGATTTGAACCCCTTTTCCATCCCAAGCCTCTTGACAATAACGAAGTTCTTCGTCTTGCTTAGCGGCCTGCATTCCATTACCCTTACAACTTCTCCATCTTTTGCATCGATGCATTCAGGGTTGTGGACTTTTAGTTTTGTCCTTCTCTTTTCGTATCTTTCGTATTTGTTCAAAAAATATAATCTTGGAAATTCGATTGTTGCTGTCTTCCTCATCCTTGTTGATATCACGGTTCCTGTAAACTGCCTGCCTCTTAAGCTAAGCGTTCCGTGGAACGGGCAGCTGTTGTCGGCGCATGCCTGCTTTGGCATCTCGACTGCAATTCCGATGTTTCTCGATTCGTTTTTTGCCATTTTATTAGTTGTTTTTTTATTGATGTGAATAGGTTTGCACATGCCAAGCGCGATTTTTCCTACGCTAGCTTATTTGATTTCTACGCTGCTTGGCGCAAAACCGTGCCTTACAAGGATTTCCTTTGTTTTCTGCTTGTGCTCTCCTTGCAATTCAATCTTGCCGTCTTTTATTGTGCCTCCGCACGCAAGCTCGCTTTTCAAGGTTTTTCCCAAATCCTTAAGGTTTATCTCCTTTTCGTCAAGACCTTCAACAATCGTATAAAACTTGTTGAATTTTTTCTTCTCGACATAAACCAAAATTTTTTGGCTTTCCTTTGCAATTGTCTCGCATACGCACAGCTCTTTCACCAAGCCACACATAGCACATACTTCACTCATTCCTTTTTACTTCCTCCTTTCTTTGCTGCAGCTTTAGGAGCCGCAGTTTTTGCCTGAGATTGATTTTCCTGTTTTGGTTTTTGCTCAATTTGATTTGGCTGGTTTATCCCCAAGGACTTTTCGTTCTTTATTGTGAAAATCTGTGCTATCGTTCTTTTCATCTCCCTTACTCTGCTAGGGCTTTTTGGCAGTGTTCCTGTAGCTATCTGGGAGTTTGATTTCATCAATTCGTTCTTTAGCTCGACTATTTTTGCATTAAGGTCGGCATCACTCATTACTCTTAGTTCCTTCGCTTTCATCTTTCTTCTTTCTTGGTTTTCTTGGCTTTTTTTCCTTTACTTCCTTTTTTTCCTGAGCCTTTGGCACTTCCGATTCAGCTTTGCTTGTCTGTGAAATCTCCTCGACTTTTGCATCTATAAGCTCGATGTCATCCGGTAGTTTAATGTCAGGAGGCATTATGCTTACCTTAATTCCAATAACCCCGGTTTTTAGCTGGGCCTGTGCATCCGCCTTTCTAATTCCTGTAACTGCAATATCCCCTGATTTTTTCAAGTACCCTTGGTAAAATCTCCATGATTTTGCCCTTGCGCTTGGCACTTTGCCGGATACAACAATTTCAATTCCCAGGGCACCTGCCCTCATCACATCCGTCATTATCTTATGGCCAATAGCCTTGAATTTTTCCGAGCCGAATTTTTCCAGCGCATCGACAATCTTTTCAGTAACAATTCCTGCGTCCAAGTTTGGGCTGTCAACCTCAGCAATTTCAATTTGAGGGTTTTCAAGGCTGAATCTCTTCTTTAACGTCTTTGTTAGCTGCTTTATGTTCTGGCCCTTTCTCCCAACTATTAATCCAGGCCTTGAGGCGTAAATTACGATTTTTTCTCCCAGCGGGGTCTTTACCATTTTTG
>CAZGTJ010000229.1:0-2173 GCA_964528545.1 uncultured Methanosarcinales archaeon | reverse complement strand
CCGGGGTCGGCGCTTCCATAAATTGCCTCGAATTCATTATAGGTAATTCTTTTTTCATACTCTTACGCATGGTTCATCACTTCTCTGTTCTCCGATTGGAAGTAAAAAATAGTTTTCTTGGGGTTAAGCCCAAGCGCTATATATGCCGGAATATGAAAATCCAATGCCCTTTTCCTTGCCTCTTCAAGCGAAACCCCCCTTGCAGACGCCGCTTCCAAATCGGCTACTAGAATGTAAGTTTCTGCTCCACGCTCTTGAAAGTACTTGACATTTTCAACAACCATCTTGTTGCCAAAATGAATCTTATCATTCGATGGGACTATTCCTGTAAGCACGTAAAATTTCTTCCTGTTGGTTATTGCATCATGAATTATTTTCAAACCTCTTCCTGCAAAGACCACATTGCGCCTCATGATGCGATTTGGGTCTGGAAAAATATTTTTATCAAACGCCTCAAGCCCAAAGTCATTTATCATTTTTTCATAGTCCTCAAGAAGGCTTGATCCCCACGGGTCAATGATTTTTTGTTTCATGACCCCTAAAATTAAGACAGGCTTATTTAAATATTTCCTAAAACAGGACTATCAAGGCTCCCCCGATAATCATTATGAAAGTCCCAATCAGGGATTTTAAAATGTTTTTCTCGTCAAAAAAGAAATAGCCGATGAAAATGCTGAAAATCAGGCTGCTTCTTTTTAATGAGATTACATAAGGAACAATTGCCTTTGTCATTGCATAGCCTGCAGCTATATTCATCGCGCCAGAGGTAATTCCCAGCGCAAGGAGCATTTTCAAGTTTGTTTTCACTTCATTCATCTTGCTTTTGACATTAAACAAAAGGAGAGGGATCATCACAACAGAAATAAGAGAGTATACCAAGACATTGTAGTAAACGGCATTTGATGCAAGAATCCCCTTCTTGAATAAAATAGATGTGAAGGCCCAGATGAATGCAACAATCATGACATAAAAAGACCCCTTGACCTTGAAAAGTGACTTGAACGGCTCAAGAAATCCCTTTTGCCGATTAAGGTTTATCACATAAGCCCCTATGGCAATCATGACTATTCCGACAAAGCCCACACTTGAAGGCAGTTCATGCAAGGTAAAGTAAGATATCACTACCAAAAATAGCGGAGTGAGGCTGAGCATTGGCAATGATATTGACATTTCGCTTGACTGGAGCGCTTTAAGCAAAATAAATGTCGAGCCCAGATAGAGGAGCGCATTTAAAATTCCGGCCCAATAAACTGCCGGATCAATCTTAGCAGGATAGTAAAAATAAAGAAAGGCAAGAAGCAGCGGAAGCGCAAACGAAAACTGCACCCAGACTACAATTGAGCTATTCACTTGCTTCAGCTTCTTCATCAACGAGAATATTACCGCATCCCCTAACCCCGACAGAACAGCAAGAATTGCCCACAGCATATTATTTACCCAAGCTATTTAGAATTTCCTTTGCTGCATCAGCGCGGTTTTTATGCCCGAAAATTGCAGAGCCCGCGACAAAAACATTTGCGCCGGCATCATAAGCAACCCGTGCCGTCATCGGGTTAATGCCACCGTCAACTTCAATATCCAAATCCGGCGCAATTCCTCTAAGTTCAGAAACTTTCAGCATTGCAGCGCCAATGAATTTCTGCCCCGCCCACCCCGGCTCAACGGTCATAATCAAGGCCATGTCAACCATTGGGATGTATTTTTTTATCTTCTCCAGAGGAGAACTTGGCTTGATTGAGATTGCTGCATTAACGCCCTTGCCTCTTATATACTTGATTTGCTTTTCTGGGTTTTTGCATGCTTCCTGATGAATTGTGATTGATGCTGCCCCCGCCTCTATGAACTCCTGAATGTATTTCGCGCTTGGCTCGTGAACCATCAAATGAACGTCCAACGGGATTTTTGTCCTAATCATCTTCACAAATTTGGCGTCAACAGTTGTAGGCGGAACAAAAATCCCGTCCATTATATCAACGTGGATAAAGTCAGAATATGCCTCAATTTCCCTTATCTCCTCATTTATCCTTTTGAAGTCTGCTGACAAAATCGAAGGCGCTAATTTTACGTTTGGCATAAGAATCAGGGTTTTTGTTTATTTTTAAAGCTTTACTATTGACGGATAATGTCAAGTTAAGTGACAATCATTAAATCCTCTTTTTCTTAAAAAATCTTG
>CAZGTJ010000228.1:0-2188 GCA_964528545.1 uncultured Methanosarcinales archaeon | reverse complement strand
GTCGTATTCTTCCTCTGAAAGTCCAGATTTTTCTAGAATATAGCTTTTGTATTTTATTATTTTATGTAAAGAAGGCTCTGGAAAGTAAAAGTCAAACTCAGAATTCAAGATTATCTTTCTGGTTGTTGAATCACGAATCAAAGCAGATAAGATAACGTTTACGTCCAGTATAACTTTCATCTTTTGCTTAATTCTTCAAAAACATCTCTGTCTATCTTGTGGGCAATTTCATCCACATCTGCCTGTGTCAGCTTGCTTTTTCTTGTAAGCTTATCCAGTACCTCTAAATCTTCGATTTTCTCAGAGATAGATTTCCTGACTACCTCACTCCATCTTATTTCAGAATGTTTCTTCATCTTTTCATGCAAATCTTTTGGTATAACTAAAGTTACATTTGGCATTTTCATCACCTTATGTGGTTTAATGTGATTACACATATATAAATCTTTCTGTCGTTTGGGCGGAGTGGATAGTCTATCATTCGTGAAAACGAAAGTAAGGTATATATCTGACTAAACAAATGCTCTTGTAATAGACATACAAATTTTGTCTTTCTTTCCATATTGTAAATAAAATAGTCGTATTCGTTAAACCATAAACTATAAATAAAACTTGTTTCATTTCCAATTAATGCAACTAATTAATTTAATGCATTTTATTTCTAAAAACTCTAAAGGTGAAATTCTCGATGCCTAAATATATTGTAGTTGCAGGCGGAGTAATGTCTGGAGTGGGAAAGGGAGTTACAACTGCTTCTATTGGCAAAATTCTTCAGGAACATGGATACACGGTTACTGCAATAAAAATAGACCCTTACCTGAATTATGATGCAGGTACTTTGAGGCCAACTGAGCATGGAGAGGTATGGGTTACGGATGATGGAGGGGAGATTGACCAGGATTTAGGAACGTATGAAAGGTTCTTGAATATGGATATTCCAAAGAAGAACAATATGACCACCGGCCAAGTATACAAGGAAGTTATTGACAGGGAAAGAAAGGGAGGATATCTTGGCCAGACAGTTCAATTCATTCCACATATCCCAAATGAAATTATAAGAAGGATCAAGGATGCAGGCAATTCATTTGACTTTGTTGTTATTGAGGTCGGAGGAACAATCGGGGATTACGAAAATATCCCATTCTTGTTTGCACTGAAAGCTCTTGAAAGGGAGGTCGGCAAGCAGAATTTAACCTACATTTTGGTTACCTATTTGCCGATTCCAAGCCACATCGAGGAGATGAAAACGAAGCCAACACAGCAGGCAATCCGCCTTTTAAGCGAATCCGGAATTTTTCCAGACTTCATAATTTGCAGGGCAAAAAAAGCTCTTGATGTCGTAAGAAAGAAAAAAATTGAGACGTACGCGAATATTTTGTCCGAGCATGTCATTTCAGAGCCGGACATAGAGACAGTCTATCAGATCCCGCTTGATTTGGAAAAAGAAAAATTGGGAGAGAAACTGCTGAGAGAGCTCGGCATGAAGTCAAAGAAAACCACAGACTGGGGCAAGTGGAAGAAGCTTGTCGACAGTATTCTTGCGCCGAAAAAAACAATAAAAGTCGCTATTGTAGGCAAGTACATCGACATAGGCGATTTTGTACTGGCAGATTCTTACATCTCGATAAACCATTCGCTGACTCATGCAGGCGCTTCTCTTAACACAGGAGTTGAAATCACATGGCTCGACTCGAAAATGTTTGAGCAGGACAAAAAAGCGCTTAACGACTTAAAGAATTACAATGGAATTATCGTACCCGGCGGTTTTGGGTCATCGGGGGTTGAAGGAAAAATTTCAGCAATTAGGCTTGCAAGGGAAAACAAGATTCCTTATCTCGGATTATGTTATGGCCTGCAACTGGCAGTCGTGGAATTTGCAAGAAATGCCTGCGGGCTTAGAGACGCACACACCACGGAGGTTGATGCAAAAACACAACACCCGGTAATTGACGTCCAGCCGGCTCAAAAAGAAATTCTGGAGAAGAACATATACGGGGGCTCGATGAGGCTTGGCGCATACTCTGCAATTTTAAAGGAAAAAAGCAAAATTATGAAATTGTATGAAGAGACAGGAAGGCTTGATGACGATACGAAAAGAATCCAGGAGCTTGCAAAAGACCCGAATCAGGCATTCAGGCTTGGAATTTTGGAAAAGGGCAGAAAAACAGTTTTGGAAAGGCACAGGCAC
>CAZGTJ010000227.1:0-2196 GCA_964528545.1 uncultured Methanosarcinales archaeon | reverse complement strand
CATGGTTTTCATTTTTACCTTCTTAAAAATACTTTAGCAATTTAACAGTCGCAGATGCATCGCTGAAGAATGAAAACTTAACCGGAAGATATGCTCAAGATTAGCTTCATTTTTTCAACTACATTTCATCTTGTAGTTACACTTCTAAAAATCGTACAAATGTTATGCGGCTATCCTGTTCATCGCAGCAAAAATCCCAGCCAATCCGATTATGAAAACAAGCATAAGTATCAAAATCAATGCGAGTGGAATTACAAACACTGCAACAAAAGCCCTTGCCTTTGTCATGCTCTGGAATTTTGCAATGCCGATGACTTCCGCATAAATCAGGTGGACAAGTCCAATCAAGCCCACAATTAATCCGGCGACAAATTGCGGGGTTGAAAGAAAAGCGGAACTTGTCTCCCTGCTGTTTAAAATTGAATAATCTATTGGGTGCATAAGATTGATTATGAACACAAGCACAGCGCCCAATATGGTATAGTAGGCGCTCAAGACCATTGAATAAGCTGTTGGCTTGAATGTGTTAAAATACCTATTTTTGCCGCCGACAATTAAAACTCCCAAATGGTTTATTCCGGATGCAATGAACGGAAAAACAAACGAAAAAGCGATCCCTACAAAAATTCCCAAAACAGACATCAAAATCGTGATTTTCTGGCCCTGTATTTTGCTCAACATCGGAAGCGAAAGCACAAATTCGAAAACCTCGCTTACAACATACGCGACAACAAAAACCATCAGAATTGGGAAATAGTCGTTTTCTTTTTTGACAGAATTAAAAAATGAGTTTATGTCAAATAAGATCTCCCTGTATTTTTCGAGGTAATCTTTCATTTTTATTATTTTTATGTGCCAATATTTAATGTTATCCTTTTCTTTTGCAATTCATCTGAAGGCAAGAAAAATCAGCAATATTTAAATACTAAAACTTTCAGGTTTGATGCAGATGGGCATAAAAAGAGATTTTGAGTTGGGTTTCAATACTCTTAAAAACAATAAATTATCATACCCCCTGCATTTCTTTCCCTGATTCTGCCGTTCCTGCTTTTTTCATATTTCATGCAAGACAGCGGAATGCACGGCATTATAAATGATGTCAAGTTAATTTACAGCCAATCCGTTGAACAAAACCTTGATTAATGGGCGACAGAAGCACAGCTAAACCTTTACTTTGAATCGGAAAAATTCAAGCAAAGCATTGCAGGGAGAGAAATACTCTGGCGTTATTGAAATCAATTACATCAGCGCCGTTACCGGAATCAGCCACAAAAATATCGGTACATTAATCTCAAGTGCAGGATAAAGAAAATCTTTTTATTCTTGCATTAATTCTGATAAATTATGATATGACAGGGAATTGAAAGCACTGCGCACACATTCGGAATAGGGATGTGCAGTGAAAAGGGAAAGATGCTTGCGAATATGAAAGATGCTTTTGTTACAAAATCAGGCGGATTAATCCCAAGCGATTTAAGAGAGCACCACGATAAAGTCAAGGAAAAAGTTCTGCAGGATGCTTTGGAAAAGGCAAAAATAAAAATTGATGAAATTGATTTAATTTCTTTTTCCCAAGGCCCTGGAATAGCCCCTGCACTTCTTGTTGGAATGAAATTTGCAAAAGAATTAGCTTCAAGATTAAATGCCCCTCTTGTTGGAGTGAACCACTGCATTGCGCACCTTGAGGTAGGGAAGCTATTGACAAAATCAAAAGACCCCATCTTGTTGTACGCAAGCGGAGCAAACACGCAAGTGATTGGATATGAAGGCAGAAAATACAGGGTTTTTGGTGAAACCCTTGACCAGGGTATTGGAAATTTTATCGACTCGTTTGCAAGGCACATCGGCCTTGGGTTTCCGGGAGGTCCGAAAATAGAAAAGCTTGCATTGAACGGGAAAAAATACATTGAATTGCCTTATGTCGTTAAGGGAATGGATGTTTCTTTTTCCGGAATTTTGACAAATCTAAAGCAAAAAGTTGCCCGAAGCAACTTTTTGCCTGAGGATTTGGCTTTTTCATTGCAGGAAACAGTCTTTGCAATGCTTGTTGAAGTTGCAGAAAGGGCAATGGCCCACACTGGAAAAAAAGAATTAGTTTTAGGAGGGGGCGTTGCATGCAACAAAAGGCTGCAACAGATGTGCAAAATAATGTGCAGGGAGAGAAATGCGAAATTTTTTGTTCCTCGGAATGAAGTT
>CAZGTJ010000226.1:0-2259 GCA_964528545.1 uncultured Methanosarcinales archaeon | reverse complement strand
CAAGGACCCAAATCTCGAGGAAATTGTCATCAACAATGCAAAAGAGCCTGTATGGGTATATCACAGGAAAATCGGCTGGCTCAAGACAAACGTAATCCTGCAGAGCGAATCAAAAATAAGGCATTATTCCACAATCATAGGAAGGGATATAGGCAAGGAAATCACAATCCTAAATCCACTAATGGACGCTCACCTTATGACAGGGGACAGAATCAACGCGACTTTATTCCCAATTTCAAGCAAGGGAAACACAATTACAATAAGAAAGTTCTCTGCAAAGCCGTGGACCGTGACAGATTTGATAAAGGAGAGGACAATTTCCTACGAGGGCGCCGCCCTTTTGTGGATGGCAATTCAAAACGAGCTCTCGGTTATCGTTGCAGGAGGAACCGCCTCAGGAAAAACATCTATGCTTAATGCAATCTCAAATTTCTTCCCTTCAAACCAAAGAATCATCTCGGTTGAGGATACAAGGGAGCTAACTTTGCCAAAGATGCTGCACTGGGTCCCGCTTGAAACAAGGCTCCCGAATCCTGAAGGAAAAGGGGGCGTTGAGATGCTTGATTTGATTGTCAACTCGTTAAGAATGAGGCCCGACAGGATACTGGTTGGGGAAATAAGAAGAAAAAAAGAGGCAGAAGTCCTGTTTGAGGCAATGCACACGGGCCACTCGGTTTATGCCACTTTGCACGCAAACAATGCGCGTGAAACAGTCAACAGGCTGACAAGCCCGCCTATTGAGCTGCCAAAGCAGATACTGTCTGCCATCGGGCTTATTGTCGTCCAGAACCTGAATAGGAGAATTGGAAAAAGAAGAACGCTTCAGATTGCTGAAGTCTCTCCCACAGGGGACGCGAAAGTTTTGATGCAGTACAAAAATGAAAAAGACAGCCTTGAAATCACAAGCGAGCCCGAATCGATAATCGAGACGCTTAACCTTTACACCGGACTAAGCAAGAACCAGATTTATGCGGACTTGCAGGCAAAGATACAAGTTCTCAAATGGCTCGTCAGCAAAAACGTGAACGACATCAACAAAATCGGGCTCATAATGTCAAAATACTACCGCGAAAAACCGTTTATGCAAGTAAAAGGTGTCTGAAATTACGCTGGCAGAAAGAATTTCTCCGAAATACCCTCATTTAAAGACCCAGCTTCGGATTGCGAAAATCAACTCGACTCCTGTTCAGTTCATAAGCAACTCGCTCAAGTTCGTCTTAATGTACGGGATAATGCTGACTATAGTTCTTTTTTTCGTATTCAAAAAAGCCGGGTACTCTCCGCTTATTCTTGTCCCTGCTTTTTTCGTTCTTTGCTTTTTTCTTTTCCAGTACACTCTTTTAACGATAAAGTCAAGAATCAAAAAGAGAGAAAAGGACATCGACAGGGAAGCGGTATTCGTCGGAAGATACCTTCTTGTAAAGCTTTACTCCGGAAGGCCGCTCCTAAATTCACTTATCGAAACATCAAAGAGCAAGGGGCTTGCCGCCAAATATATACGGGAGATTGTAGAGGAAATAGACACGGGCAAGACAATCGAGGAGGCGTTAAACAATGCAACAACATACTCCCCTTCAGAGAAGTTAAGGAGGATTCTTTTCCACATCAACAATGCTCTCCAGCTTGGAATAGACGTAACAAAGCCGCTTGAATCGGTCATTGACGAGCTTACCAAGGAAGAGGAGCTTGAGATAGGAAAATACGGGAAGAAGCTGAATACTCTTGTTATCTTCTATATGCTTGTGGCCATAATAATTCCTTCTCTTGGCACAGCAATGTTTATTGTGCTTGCAAGCATACTCAACCTTCCAATAGACTTGAACAAGCTGCTGATTATTTTGTTTTTTATAATGGTTCTTCAATTCATATTCATCACACTTTTCAGGGGCATAAGGCCCACGGTGGACTTGTAAAATGGCATTTCGGCTTGTGTTTCTGGAGGAGTTCGGGAAGGCGTTTGTCCCGAAAAAATTTATCCCTAACCTGAGAAAATATTTTCGAAAGGCAGGCTATAATGAAGTCCCGTACAAGTTTTTCGGGCTTTTATTTTACCTTTCGGCTGCAATAACCACCTTTATTTTTATCGCATTCCTGTTGCCGTTTCTGAGAACTTTTTCCATGTTCAAGACATATTCCGACTCTATTCTTGGGGCGCTTATACAGTTCCTGCTCGCTACAATAAGCTGGTTTATTGTGCAGCTTTTCTTCGTCGTGCTTTTTATCCTGCTGATTTATTTTTTCCTCGATCTTTCCATCTAC
>CAZGTJ010000225.1:0-2259 GCA_964528545.1 uncultured Methanosarcinales archaeon | reverse complement strand
AAAAGGGATTTAAAGGAAAAGACCTTGAAAGGGCAGTCAACGTAATCACGTCTGATAAAAAGGTATGGGTTGATACAATGATGGCTGACGAGCTTGGACTTATAGACAGCCCAAAAAGTCCGTGGAAGACTGCTTTTGCAACTTATTTTGGGTTTATACTAATCGGGCTGATTCCTCTTCTTGCCTATGTATTTGCGTTCTTTATCCCTTTCTTTAAGGTAAACACTTTCACTATTGCAGTTATAATGACATTTATAGGGCTCATGGTCATAGGGGTGATAAAAAGATATGTAACAAAAAAAGACTTATGGAAAAGCGTGATTGAGACTGTATTTATTGGAGGGGCAGCCGCATTTATTGCGTATTATGTTGGATTCTTCTTAAGATGGCTCTCCAATGGCTTGATGTAACAATTTTAAAGTATAAGGAAGTATATCTAATTTTAAATAGTCCTTTAGCAAGACAAAATAAAGCCCCGTGAACGATAAAAAACCTTATTCGGCCTTGTTTTATGGCAAAAAAGTTTATTAACACGAAGGTTTTAAAGATAAGTTAAATATACAAAATTGATTTTGGGAGGTGGAAAATGAGAAAAACAATTTTCTTGCTATTGGCAGGCATGCTTTTGATAAGTGCGTGCACGAAGAGTGAAGAGCTTCCAGGCTCTGATTTAGTCGGGCAGGGAAGCAGTGTTGGGAGTACAGACACGCAAAGCTCAGGCCAGCAGGATACAGCTGGACAGACAGTTCAAAAACCAGACACAAATAACGCGCAGACAGGCGGTAATGAAATCCAAAGCACGCAAACTCAAGCAACTCCGGATGTCAAGGAGTTCAGAATAACAGCAAGAAGCTGGGAATTTGAGCCCGCAATAATTGAGGTGAACAAAGGCGATAAGGTCAGGTTGATAGTAACAAGCGTTGACGTTCCTCACGGAATTTCAATTCCTGAATATGGAATCAATGAAAGGCTCGAGGTTGGAAAGCCGGTTACAATAGAATTCACTGCAGAAAAAGAAGGGAGCTTTAACGCATTCTGCTCAGTCTTTTGCGGCTCGGGCCACAGCAAGATGAAGGGACAGATTGTTGTCAAATGAATTATTTTATTTTTGGATCTTAATAAATCATGAAGGCAAACAAAAATTTAATCCTTGTATTTGCAGCTCTTGTGTCAGTATTTTTTGCTAGTGCACACTCCCTTTACCTCTCCAACATCAGCCTTGATTTTGACAAGGAACTTAAGAACAACACAATCAAGGCTGCGCAAAAATTCATGAACACGAACAAAAAGCCTGTTTCTTTTGATTTGGACAAGGGCCTAATCATGGTTCAGTTTGCGGAAGATAATCAGCAGTATGTGGAAATTAACCCGCTCGGGTATCAAGTTTACGGGATGAGGGATGATAAATTAAGGCATTCAAGCGGGCAAAACAAATATACAAAAGAGCAGGGGCTGGAAATTGCAAAAAAACAATTTGGCAAAATTCCCTCAAACATAAAATCTGAGCTGGTTTATGACAGCGATGCTACGGAATTTGATGGAACTTACTTTTACAAGTGGTTTAGATACGTCGATGGAATTATTGCTGCAGACGAGTATTTCGTGGCAAATGTCGACGCTGTAAATGGAAACATAATTGCTTGGAGGCTTGCAATTTTTGACTACCCAAAAGATAAAATTGACACAGTTCCCGCGATAACGAGCAAAGTTGCAGGAAAGGTTGCAGAGCTAACCTATAATGCGCCAATGGTTGATGGATTTAATCCTTATATAATAATTTTTGGCAACAAACCAGTTTGGGTCACAAAAATCCATGGGCAGTTTTACCCTTATTTTGTTGGAATTGACGCAAAAGATGGAAGCATTTCGTTTACAGGCGTCTTGCCCGGGGAGATTCCAAAAAATTACGCTAAAAATGATGTGCAAGTAATCGAGACGGAATTCATAAAAAATATTTACAATTCAAAATGAAGCGGCTGTTTTTTGTTTTGGCAATTATGGTATTTTTGGTTAGCGCATGCTCCGGAGAAGACGCAGATACGCAAAAAGCAAAAAAAATAATTGAATACAACAAAAACAAGTTTGAAAATTTGCCATTAAGCGGAAAAGTAATTAATGGCGTCAGGGAAATCAACCTTAAATCACACCAATACGGATGGGACCCGGAGAATGTTGTCGTAAAGAAAGGAGAGAAAATAAAATTGAAAATTGAAAATGACGATGTTCCCCACGGGTTTGAAATTGAGGGTCTTCAATTGT
>CAZGTJ010000224.1:0-2268 GCA_964528545.1 uncultured Methanosarcinales archaeon | reverse complement strand
GTGCCCGTCATTTTCAAGGCTCTGGGTTATATACTCCTCAATCTGGAATTCCTTTATTTTTTGAGCGACAAACTTTCTTTCAATCATTTTTAGCCTCTTGTTTCTTCGCTTGCTTTTTTGGTTTATTATTTTCTTCTTTCTTGGCGTCCTTTTTTTCCTCAACGACAAGCTCGATGTTTGTTCTTTTCATCGCCCTTCTTGATTGCCTTCCATAGTGCCAAGCTTTTCCAGCCTTGTGCGCGCTTATGTGCGCAATTATCAGATTTGACGTGTTCAATCCCTTGAATTGCGCATTTGACTCGACCGAATCAATCAGTCCGATGAACGCCTTTGACGCCTTCTCTGGAAATCTTCCCGGGCCAGTTCCTTTCTTGTGTGATAGGTCAAAATCAAATTTCCTAAAAGGAACGGCTTTTTTATGATCGATTACGTTCTGCAATTTTTGCTTTGCATCCTTGATGCTGCTATTTTTTATGTACCTGCATATTTCAACAGAATGCTTGAATGAAACAGGGGCTGCAAGCAGCATTGCTCTTGCCATATTTTCTCCGTTGTAATCCTTGAACGTGTACCCTTTCATTTACTTCACCGATAAGCTCGCGCTGCTTCTTGTAGCACCAATTCCCGGGGCCGAATGCTCGACTCTTCTTCTTGTCAAAACAAATTCTCCAAGCACGTGGCTAATCATGTCAGGCTCAATTGTTATTGGGACAAACTCCTTTCCTGAATGAACCTTTATTGTCTGGCCAATCATTTCCGGAATTATTATCATGTCCCTGCAATGAGTCTCAATGTTTTTTTGATTAGCTCTTATTTTCTTAAGCAAAATCTGCTGCTGCTCTGTGAACCCTCTTTTCAGGCTCCTTCTTTGCCTTGCTGGAAATATCTGAGCAACTTCGTTAATGCTCATTTTCTTTAGTTCATCAAGCGATTTTCCCTTGTAAGTGAATTCTTTCTTTGCCATCTAAACTTACCTCTTGCTCCTTCCGGTTCTTTTTGGAGCAATCTTTCCAACCTTTGCTCCAGGAGGGGAGTTTCTTGCCGATTGAGTTGGAACTCCTTTCGCGTGCGAGCTTCTCCCCCCAAATGGATGAGCCACTGCGTTCATTGACGTTCCTGATACTTGAGGCCAGAACTTGTTTTTTGACTTCATCTTAAACATTCTTGTTCCGGCTTTGAGGAATGGTTTTTCATTTTTTCCGGCGCCTGAGACAATTCCAACTACTGCCCTGCACTCTGGCAAAAATGTCTTTCTCTTGCTTGATGGGAGCTCTACTACGATTCCATCATCTTGTTTTGTGATAACTCTTGCAAATGCGCCGCACGACCTTACAAATCTCCCACCGTCTCCAGGATGGCTCTCGATGTTGTAGATTGATGTCCCTTCAGGTATGCTTTTTAGCGGCAAAACATTTCCTGTCTTGACCTCTGCGGCGTCTCCCATTTCTATCTTATCTCCAACTTTGATTCCTTCCGGAGCCTGGAGAAGGCCAGTTTCCCCGTTTGAATACTTCAGTTCCATTAATGGAGCTTCATGGCCCTGGCTGTGAATAATATCGGTGATTTGAGCATTGATTGTTTTGTTATCCTCACGTCTTCCTAAGTGAGCTTCTCCTGCATACCTAAAGCTTGGCGCCCTGAACCTCGGGCTTCCTTTTCCCCGTCTTTGCTGAATTAATTGCTTTCCCATTTTTCATCACTCTTTTATCACATTAAACCTAACTGAGTTGCGATATCAATTGCAGGATTTTTTGAATTGAATTTGATGTAGGCTCTTTTTGTGCCGTCGGTCCCAATGAAAGTATTCACATCATCAACCTGGACCCTGAACATCTGCTCGACTGCCTTTTTTATGTCTTTTTTTGACGCTCTTCTGTCGACTACAAAAATCAACTTGTTTTCAGCTTCCATCAATCTTATCGATTTTTCCGTTGATAGGGGGTATTTTATTACGTCTGCCATTTTTCTTTGATTTACCTGAATAAGTTTTCTTTTTCCAAATTCTGGATCGCAGATTTTGTGAAAAGGGTTAATCTTCCCGCTTCTGCGCCTGGCGCAAGCAATTCTGCGTTCAGGCTTTTTACATCGACAACGTCAATTCCCGGGATATTTATTGCAGCTTTTGCAATCTTGTCATCTTTCGAAACAATAATCAATGGGCCTTTTTTTGTCTTGTATTTTCTTCCCCTTAGCTTTCCTTTTCCCGCCCTTATCTTTCTGTCTTTTACCCTCTCCAGCTCGTTTTCTAGACCTAGTTTTATAAATGCG
>CAZGTJ010000223.1:0-2271 GCA_964528545.1 uncultured Methanosarcinales archaeon | reverse complement strand
AATATGAAAGGAAAACTCCTGCTAAAATTATAAAAGAGCTGGTCCAGTCTTTAATGGACGCTTTTGCATCAGCCCCAAGAGAAAGCAAATTGTATTTTTTTGCAAGCCTGTTTTTTATTAGTGACATCCACAAAGATATTAAGCCGCCGGCAACAAGAGTTGCCATTCCAAAAAGCGGGTAATTAAGTTCTACTTGGTTTTTAATCCTTAAATAGGCATTATAGAAAATGTAAATGCTCATTGCAATCATAATCATTGAAACTACCAATGACACTAGGGTTTCTACCCTATAATAGCCAAAATGGAATTTTTTATCAGCTTGCCTTCTGGAAATTTTAAGCCCAAACCATACCATAAAAGAGATTACGGAATCGCTCATCGAGTCTATGCCATCCGCAATCAAGCCAACGCTGTTTGTATAATTGCCGACAATAATTTCAACTATTCCTATCAAAACTAGAACTGTTGCGGATATTAAAACTATTTTCTCTATCTTCTTTATGTCTTGTTGCTTCATTGGATAATAAACATAGCCTTATGCTTAAATAGATTATGATAAGAATTTCAAATAATTCAGGAATCACTTGCCAAAAAGCTTAAAACATAACAAAATGGCACCCCTTAACAAAAAATAGATTAAGAAATTTTCTTACGCTTCTTTCTCTGGTATGCAAACAGCATAACTCCGAACACAAGCGCTATGAGCGAGATTACAATTCCTGCGATTCTCTTGCTGTTGCCTGTGGCCTCTGGAGCAGTTGGGGCCTCTGGAGCCTCGGTTGGAGTGGTGGTTACAGCACCCGTTGGAGTTTCTGCAGGAGGCTGCTCTGTTACGGGGGTTTCGGCAGTTTCAGTTGGGGATTGGGATGTAACTGCCTTTACCCCAATTGCAAATGTGCTGAATCCGGGTGTTGCTGCCTCGTACAGGACGTTTGTTCCGTCGTCTCCTGTCATTGTTGTCTGGAGCTCAGTCCACTGGCCTGAGCTGTACCTTATCAAAGCCACATCCTGGCTGTTTACTCCATTATCAGTAAGCCATGATTTTGGCACTTTAAATGCCACTGTAATGGTGGATAATGAGCTTTCAGGCATGTTTACCTTTGTCAATTGAATATACTGGTAAACTTTTGATGAGGCCTGGGCTGAGAATGGATTCTGCACCAAAACATCTACTGAGATTTCTGCGTTTGTTACATCGCTTACAATATTGGCAACTATCGAAGTGACTGCAATCTCATCCTTGCTTATGCTTAATGTTGCTGTCGAGCCTGCTGCTAACTGGTCCCAAACTCTCCCAGTTGATGCAAGGGTGTTTGTGGTTGTTGTAGCTCCTCCCCCTCCGCCGCCGCTGCTTGAACTTGATGATGTTGTGCTTGCAGCAGCGTTGCTTGTAGTGAAATTGATGGTATTGTTTTGTGCACAGTTTCCATTATAATCACAAATTGTGACATTTAATTTATATAATGTGCTTGAGCTTAGTCCGCTGATTGATTGGCTGGAACTTGTGCCAAATGTATTAGATTGCGAGCCTACCGTATATGAGCTGCTGTTCTCGGATGCATACATTATTGTTGCATTGAAGGTTTCATTGCTGCTGCTTGCTGAAACTGTTGCTCCAGATGTGCTGATACTGCTTACAGACACTTGAGGCGGTCTTGGTGCTGTACTGTCACTTACATTAAACATGTAAACGAGCGTAGCCATGTTTCCTGCGGTGTCATTGATCCATGCAAAGTTGTATCTTGCATTCTTCAGGCTCTCTGTTTGTGAGCTTACGCATATTTTGCCCGTATCCAGAGTGGAAACTGACATGCTCACATTGGAAGTTCCTGTTGAATTCGTTGAATTTATATTATAAACACACGCGGATACGTCAGCTGCCACTGTGATGTTAGGGACAAATACTCCCAAGCCCTGTTTGGTGGCATTTACCGGAGTAGTCACCACAATGGTAGGCGCTTTTGTGTTTGTTACTGTAAGTGTTTGTTCCGTTGCATTTATTACATTTCCAACCGAATCATTGACAAACATCACAAAGCCTAAAGTTTGCCCTTCAAGGCTCTCGTTCATCGCAACTGAGAGGTTTACGCTTTTGTTATTTGATACTGTGGTTGTTGAGTTTAAAATGTTAAGGCTCAAGCCTGAAATATTTACATAAACTCCTGCTGTCCTCAAAGTCGTCAGGTTATCAGCAAACACTGCGCCTATTTTTACCACGCTTGAGAAGCTGGGAGATGCAGGAGAGATTGAAACATTCGAAAACGTCGGCGG
>CAZGTJ010000222.1:0-2280 GCA_964528545.1 uncultured Methanosarcinales archaeon | reverse complement strand
GAGCTTGAGGATTATAATAAGGAAGCTGACGAGATAAAAATGGAATTTGGGGATACAAACCTTCCTTATTTATGGTCAATTGAGGGTTTTGCAAGATTTGTCAGGGGGTATTTAGGAATGAAAAAAGGGGTACCTCAAATAAAACTACACAAGGCAAACTATCAAGTCATAGTTGACAAGTCGGTTTTAAAATTAAGACCGTACATAGCATGCTTTGCAGCAAAAGGACGAAAAGTTGATGATTATTTTTTAAGGCAAATCATCCAATTGCAGGAAAAATTCTGCGAAAGCTATGGAAGAAGAAGGCAGAAAGTTTCAATTGGATTGTATTCGTACAAGAGACTGAATTTTCCGGTGCATTACAAAGCTGTCGAGCCCGACTCGGTTGAATTCGTTCCTCTCGAGTTCAAGGCAAAAATGAACTTAAGAGAAATACTTGCAGAGCATCCAAAAGGAAAAGAATATGCGTGGATTTTAACCGACTTTGACAAGTACCCTGTTTTGATGGACGATAAAAATGAGATAATGAGCTTGATCCCCGTAATCAATTCGAACTTTACCGGAAAGCTTGAAGTGGGAGACGACTCGATGCTGTTCGAGGCAACCGGAACAGACGAGGAGGCTGTGAATCTGGCAGCAAACATTTTTTCATACGCGCTAGCAGATAGGGGATTTGAAATTTATTCTGTGGAAATAAAAAATAATGACAAGAAACACCTAAGCCCTGCATTGAAAACAGAGGCAATTGATATTAAGAGCGGCCAAGTTAAAGAAAGATTTGGAATTGAGCTAAAAGAAAATGAAATGAAGCAGCTTTTGGAAAGAGCACAGTACAACTATATAAATCATAAAGCAGAAATTCCACCGTACAGGGCTGACATTTTGCATCCGTATGATGTTGTCGAGGATATTGGAATTATGTACGGCTTTGGGAATATCCCTGACCAGCCGCTTAATGTTGCAGCAACCGGGAAAATACTGCCAATCAACGAATTTGTTGATAAAATAAGGGAGATTGTAATGGGACTTGGGCATCAGGAAGTATTAAGCCCGATTTTAAACAACAAGGAAGCTATGTACACAAAAATGAATATTGAAGACGCAGGAACAATCGAAATTGACGAGTACATGTCAGAAACTTATTCTGCAATCAGGAGCTGGGTATTGCCAAACTTAATGCAGGTTTTATCACAAAACAAGCACGTTTCATACCCACAGAAAATATTTGAGGAGGGGATAGTTAACGTAAGAAAAAAAGACGAGATAATTGGTTACAACAGAATTGCAATTTTAACGACGCATGAAAAAGCAGATTACACTGAAATCAGGCAGGCATTTGACCTGATGATGCGGCTGCTTGGGTTGCAGTACGATATAGAAGAGACTGAGCACGGCTCTTTTATTGAAGGAAGAGTTGGAAGGGCGATTGTGAAAGGAGAGAAGATAGCTTACTTGGGAGAAATAAATCCTATAGTTTTGGATAATTGGGGGCTTGAATTGCCGGTTGCCGCATTGGAACTGAATTTGACAGAATTGTTTAAAGTGATGGAGAAAAAATGATTTTATGAAAATAATTTTTCCTAAACTATTGGATTATTTATCTGAACCAAAGAAAAGAATAATACTTTCTTACCCATTTGTCAAGTTATTTATGGACGGAGGTTTAGAACCTGCTATTTTTCTAGATAACTTAAACTCGTTTGAGCAAGATTTGATAAAAAAAGGAATATCTAAACAAGAAATTGAAAGCATAAGAAATTTTGCTTTTAAAGAAGCAACTAATAGAAAAGTCAGTGCAGAAATTAAAAGATTTGAACAGAAATCTCTAAATTCGCCGCAAGATTGGAAAAATTATTGGAGAATTTTAGGTAAATATGACACAACAAAATGGTATGAAGAAAAAGAGATTAGGGTGTATAGAATGCCTAATGTCAATGCTTCTGTTTTACCTATAGTTATCAGCGGAATAAAAGAATTGCTTGATGAACTGTATCTGGATTTTGGTGTTAAGAATTTTGATGTTCATCCCTCAGTTATTGAACAGGTTAAATTATCTACTAATACTAGTGGAAAATTGGACACATCAAAACTGTTTTTAATTCAATTTGGTGAAGATTGGAGAAAAAGGGAGAAAGGTGGAAAACAACATGCTGATGTTGTTGTAGTAAACCAATCTATAGCGGATAGTGATAGCTGGTGGGGAGGGACGGTATTTCAATATGGGGGTATGGTAATATCTGTTCCAGACCAAAGACAAAATAATCTAAATTTTATAAAAAA
>CAZGTJ010000221.1:1407-2280 GCA_964528545.1 uncultured Methanosarcinales archaeon | reverse complement strand
TTGACCACAAAAGATTTGGGCAATTAACGTTCCCGTTCCAGCCATGGCTTTATACAGGAGCCGGGATAAAGGCAAAATTGGCAAGGGAGTTTAGACGGCTGAACAAATATAAGACAAATTATTACCATTGCAAAGATTTTTAATTTGCCAAGATTTCTCAACCCCATGCTAATAGGAATTGTCGGCAAGCCGTCATGCGGAAAAAGCACTTTCTTCAAGGCTCAGACTCTTGCAAATGTGGACATCGCAAATTATCCTTTCACTACCATAAAGCCAAATCACGGGACAGGATTTGTAAGAATTGATTGCGTTGACAAGGAATTCAACACAAAATGCAACCCAAGGCTTGGGTATTGCATTGGCTCAAAAAGATTCGTTCCGGTCGAGCTTCTTGACGTGGCCGGGCTTGTCCCGGGAGCGCATGAGGGAAAAGGAATGGGAAACCAGTTTCTTGACGACTTAAACCAGGCAGATGTTTTGATCCACATAATTGACATCGCAGGCTCAACCAATGACAAAGGAGAGCCGGTACCTCCATTAACTTACGACCCTGCAAATGATGTCAGGTTTCTTGAGCACGAGCTTGACATGTGGTACTTGAGGTTGATTGAAAAAGGATGGGACAAGTTTGCAAGGCAGGTAAACCAGGAAAGGCCCGAGTTAAACAAGGCGGTCGCAAAGCAATTAAGCTCGTTTAGGGTGACAGAAGGGCTTGTCGAGAGGGTAAGAGAAAAATTGAAGTTGCCGGATGACATAATGAGGTGGGACAAAAGCTTGCTGATGCAGATGGCAACTGAGCTGAGAAAAACAACAAAGCCAATGATAATTGCATGCAATAAGATTGACGTCAGGGGCGCGTCCGATAATTTTGAA
>CAZGTJ010000221.1:0-1397 GCA_964528545.1 uncultured Methanosarcinales archaeon | reverse complement strand
GGCTAAAAAAGGAATGTCCAAGTCACCTGCTTGTTCCTTGCAGCGCAGAGGCAGAACTTGCCTTAAGGGAAGCATCAAAGCATGAACTTGTAAGGTATATCCCAGGGGACAACAGTTTTGAAATTTTGAAGCCTGATAAATTAAATGAGAAACAAAAATCAGCGCTTCAGTTCGTTAAAACAGAATTGCTCGACAAGTACGGCTCGACTGGTGTTCAAAAAGTGCTTGACACTGCCGTCTTTGAGCTGTTGAAATACGTCGCAATCTTTCCTGGAGGGGTAACCAAGCTGGAGGACCAGCATGGGAATAGACTGCCGGACTGCTTTTTGATGCCGCCTGAAACAACCGCGCTTGATTTTGCCTTTAGAATCCACACAGATTTGGGAAAGAATTTCATAAAAGCCATTGACGTCAAGGCTAAAAGACCAGTTGGAAAAGAGCATATTCTGAAGAACAGGGACGTAGTGGAAATTGTGACGAGCAAATAAACCATTACTTTTATAAATCATAATTTAATCCTGTTTCCTGTGCGCTGGTGGTCTAGTGGTTAAATTTTATATCCGCAAATGACTGCGGCCTTCCATTAAAAGATGAAAGCCGCGTGCCCGGGTTCGAAATAGAGTTTGAAAAATCAGGCTCTAAGAAATTCCCGGCCGGCGCACTTCTAACCTACTCTTGTATTGAATTAAAAAAATAAGTTACTACTTTAAAAAGACAAAAATAGAAAGATTAATAAAGGGCAAATTGGATTACAGATGATATGCAAGAAAGTGTGGGAGATACATTAGAAGAAAGAGTAGATGATACAGATACTGGCGAGGCTAAAGAACCCCGCGATTGCGACGAAGATAGCAAAGAAAGTCGCTCTAAAGAAAGATTTCAAAGGTACAAAAGAAAAGAATCCGCAAGCGGGCATTACGGAACATTAAGAAAAGAGGCAAGAGAGCTTGGAGTTGATGAAGCTGAGTACATAAGCTCCCAGCTTGCAGAAAGTCCTTTGAAACATTCTGAAAAAGAAACGATTGATGGCTACGATGAATGCGAGTCTGAAAAGTTTTTTTCCCACGGAAAAGAAAAGGGGACTAGAACTCGTCACGGTGCAGGGGTCATTATAGCATACCGCGACCCTGAAACCGGAGAAATGGAATTTCTTTTAGAGGAAAATAAGCCAAGCTACAATCTTGTAAATGAAAGATACAAGCTAAGAGCCATCGGTGGCTCAATCGACACATCCGACCCCAGCCCGTTTTATGCACTTACAAGAGAACTTGATGAAGAGATAGGCGATCCAAAAGCAAAACAGCTTTTAATTGATGGAATAAAAAGCAATTCTAAGCTTTATTGCGTAGTCGAGGAAAACATTGATGGTGAAAAATCATACACCTACCTTTATTCCT
>CAZGTJ010000220.1:0-2288 GCA_964528545.1 uncultured Methanosarcinales archaeon | reverse complement strand
GCATCAGCAGCCAGTTATATAACGGGACGTGGAATGTGACTGCATCGAGCACTTAGTATTGGCAAAAATATCTTGCAGTTTATTCTAGGAGAGCATCTTGCAAACTTTACTTTCAGGAATAATTAAGACTAAATTCCCCTTACTTTTCTCCCGTTATCAAAATTTTTCCAAAACCTTTAAATAGTCTATACTTACAAAGTATATAAAAATATTGTGAAATAGATATTAGTATACATTTTTTGTACTTACAAAATATATTTAAATACTTACAAAATATATATTATTACTTACATAATATATAAAAAGGCGTGAAACTTGGATAAAAAGAGGGACAAGTCGATAGAAAAGAACCTTTCAGATATTCTTAACTACTTAAGACAGCAAGGCTTGAGCGCGAGCGAAATCCTTGACACGGTAAACAGGCTGATTCTCGAGAAGAGCTTGCAGGACAACTTATCTAAATTAAGCAAAAAGGGGCTTGATTCAAGCGAGATAACTGGGCTCGTCGAAAAGGCGATGGCTGTTCCGGAATATGCAACAGTCCCATTGTCTGCATTTAAGTTATCAAGGCTCAGTTCCCTGGAAATTATTGTAAAATACTTGAGGGAAAATTTGCAGCTCAGCTTCAGGCATATTTCCCTTCTCACCGGAAGGAATGGTGTCGCGCTTGCAGTAACGTACAGGAATGCGCGCATAAAGCATCCTGCAAAATTTTCTGCTGGATCCTCCGTTTATGACATCCCGGTTTCAATCCTGAAAAACCGGAGATTAAGCGTTCTTGAGAACATTGTTTTGTTTTTGAAGGTAAGTTTTTCGCTTACATACCACCAGATTGCAGTTCTGCTGAACAGGGATGACAGGACAATCTGGACGGTCTATCAAAGGGCAATAAGAAAAAGAGGTGCCAAATGATAGGCCAAAATACTGACAAAAATCCTGGAATTAGGAGATGGACGCAGTTAGGAGTTGCATTAGTTCTGGTTGCAGTGTTAGCCATTGCAGGATTGTTCATGAAGCCGGCATTGACCGGAATGCTGTTTGCGCAAAGAGAATCTTCCTATACTCAAAACATCGGAATGTCTGCAAATGAAAGCACAGAATACGAGTGGGTGCTGAATAATTCAGGGGCATTGAAGAGCTTAAAAGCTTCAGGAAATTTTGAGGGCAAAGGAGCGGTGAAGATTTATATCGAGGACAAGGGAGCGAAGCGCCTCATATTTGACAGCACCAAACTGAATGCCATGGGAAGAATTACCGACAATTCAATAACCGGATTGGTTATTGATGATACATTGAATGAAACAATAATCAACGACTCATTAATTAATTTAACAAGTCAAACAATAACTAACAGCACATTAAACAAATCAATTTCAATAAAGCTTGAATATGATAGTAATATGGTTTACGATGAAAACAATGACGGAATAGAGGAAATAAACGGAGTAATTGATTTAACAGTTGAAAATACACAATTCTCATGGCATACTGACGCTTCAAAGCTATGCACTAAATGGGAAGTGCGCTCGATTGAAAGCAAAGAGTCAAGCACATTATGCTATGGAAACAATGAATGCTGCGGCCTAATTGATTTGCAGCCGTCAAGGGATTACTGGAATGACACATTCTACCTGACTTACGGACAATACGGGTCAACAGAAAGCAATATCGTTTCAGCCCAGGTAATTTACTCGAATTACAGCTTTGAAGAGGAATATTCAGATATAGCCTATTCCGGATTCCAGAGCCTGACTGCAGGGTTTGTGCCGCATACTATCGGATTTAATGATATTTGTGAAGAGACATGCTCCTTGTTCGGACTTAATGAAACAGCGTACAAATTGATAATTGAGGTTAATAATGCTACTCTTAAACTGGACAATTTGACTTATGTGATTGAAGAATCAATAGAAATAAATGACACCGGACTGGCCTTTGTTAAAGACATAGAAAATATTACCATTGCAAAGAACGGAAATTACACATTGAACATGAGCAATTACTTTGCAAACATTGGTTCTGCGGTGTTTGGCTACTATAATCAAAACAATCTGACTATTTTGTTTTATGATGAATTTGCAGCAATAATTCCGCCAAAGGACTTTATTGGAACGGAATTTACATTTATAACTGCAGAATCGGGCGGCAGGAAAGTTGTTTCAAACGTATTTGCCGTAAACGTAATCGATTTTGGCTTGAATATTTCAAATTTAACTCCAAGGCTGAATATTCAAAAGAAAGACTTCAAATCAGACGAGAATGTAAATGTTGAATTAGAGTATCTGTCA
>CAZGTJ010000219.1:0-2310 GCA_964528545.1 uncultured Methanosarcinales archaeon | reverse complement strand
AAGAAAAAAAGAAGCTGAAGTTCTCTTCGAGGCAATTCACACAGGCCACTCGGTTTATGCAACAGTCCACGCAAATGACGCAAATGAAACAATAACAAGGCTCACAAATCCGCCGATTGAAGTTCCAAAGACAATGATTTCCGCAATTTCAATGGTAATAGTCCAGTACAGAAACAGAAGAACCGGCATGAGAAGAACATTCCAGATTGCGGAAGTTCTTCCAAGCGCGGAGCCCAATGTGCTTTTGCAGCTCGACATAAAAAAAGATGTTCTCAGGAAAGTCTCAGATTCAAAAAGCCTTCTTGGAACAATAGAGATGTTTACAGGCCTTACAAGAAATGAGCTCATGAGTTCCATGAACGAGAAGGAAAATGTTTTGAAATGGCTTGTCAGGAATAATATCAACACAGTCGATACTGTTGGAAGAGTCATGGCTGAATATTACACTAATCTTGACAACCTGATGGAGTACGTAAAGAAAAACAAACTGCTGAGTGATTAAAATAATCAAAAGTGTGCACCCTATTTTTGGAAGAATTGCAAAGCATTACCCGAGCCTAAAGCTAAAGCTAAGAATTGCGGGGATGAAGGAGAAGCCAGAGGAGTTTGTCAGGAAGACTATACTCACGTCGCTTTACATGACTTCCGGCCTTTGCTTTGCAGTATTCCTGCTCGTATCAAAATACAAGTCCCCTGGAATTGGGTTTATTCTCGCAGTTCCCCTAATTTTTGTGGTGATGTACCTGTACCTTTCCAGGATTCCTGACTTTAAGATTTCAAAGGCTGAAAAGGAGGTCAGCAAGGAAATTCTGTTTGCAGGAAGGTTCATAATAATAGAGCTTGAATCAGGAGTGCCATTGTACAATGCAATGATTAATGTCTCAAAAAATTATCCGGGCGTAGGCAAATATTTCAGGGAAATCATTAACAAAATTGACCTCGGGACGAACATGGAAGAGGCGCTGAATGAAGCGTCCGAGACAGTCCCTTCAGATGACTTGAGAAAGATACTATGGCAGATTGTCAATTCGATAAGAACTGGTTCAAATGTTGCAAAATCGCTTTATTCTGTGATGAACCAGATTACAAAGGACCAGATTACGGAAGTAAACAAATATGGAAAAACTCTAAACCCGCTCGCCATGTTCTATATGATAGTTGCAGTGATTTTGCCGTCTCTTGGAATGACCATGCTTATAATTTTCTCATCTTTTGTAAAACTTGAGCTAAGCCTCACAGTGCTCATAATTCTTGCATTTACTCTTGGATTTATGCAGTTCATGTTCATATCAATTGTCAAGATTTTAAGGCCATCGATAGAGTTCTAAAATGCCAAATGAAAAGGAGATGGTAAAGAAGAAATCAAATCTAGAAGAAAGTAGCCCGAAAAATGGGGCTCAAAAGGCCGAAAAAAAGGAAGCCGCGCAAGTGCCGTTCAAGCCGCAAGCCAAGGACTCAAAGCCGAAAAGTGATAAATACGAAGACAAGAAGAAAAAAAAGCAGGAGAAAAGGCAGCGTTTCAAGGAATATTTCGAAAAAGCAGGAATCGATGTCAATTACCCAAAACTTTCAAAAATATTATTTAATGCAACGGTCGGCATAATATTTGCCATTTCGATTTACATAATCTACTTTTATTCCACATCTTACGGCGCTGGCTGGAAGAAAGCGCTGCTTGCCATGCTTGTTCTTTGGACATTTGCATTCATTCTTGTGCTGTTTCTGGTATGGCTTTCGTTTTACGTTGCAGTTGACTTAAAAATTTATAAAAGAAAAATAGAGATTGAAGAGGTGCTGCCTGATTTTCTCCAATTGGCGTCTACGAACATAAGCGCTGGCATGCCTATTGACAGGGCTTTATGGTATGCTGTCCGCCCAAAGTTCGGGGTTCTTGCAAAGGAAATCGAGATGGTTGCAAAGGAAACGATGAGCGGGGCCGATTTGGGGGTTGCCCTGCAGGAGTTGACCTCAAGATACGACTCTGCCACTTTAAGAAGGTCTGTGAGCATGCTTAACGAGGGAATTGCAGCAGGGGGGGAAATTGGAGAGCTGCTTAACAGGATAGCTATGGATATACAAGACCAAAAATCAATGATGAAGGAGATGTCAGCAAACATAACAACTTACATAATATTCATCACTTTTTCCACAATTGTCGCTGCTCCCGCCCTCTTTGCCCTGTCAGGGGTTTTTATCCAGGTCATGACGCATCTTGGAAGCACTCTTGCAGGGGCAACATCCAGCAGCACTGGCCTGCCAATCAGCTTATCGCAAGTTGGAATCACTCAATCTGATTTCAAAATTTTCGCG
>CAZGTJ010000218.1:0-2375 GCA_964528545.1 uncultured Methanosarcinales archaeon | reverse complement strand
GTTTTTCTCCTCGAAATTTTTTCCTCGTGAGGATTTTTGAGGCATCCCACAAAAACCCGATAGAGTTGAAAAAATTTCAGAGATGAGAAAAATTTGAATGAGCGACTGCAAGGAGCGAATCGTAAAACGGCTGTTAGGCGACCCGAACGAAGTGAGAGTGCAACGTGGCGAGCGAACGATGAAATTCGTGAGCGAAGACATTTGCGGACACCGATAAGGCTTTTGTCTTACTTTTTGCAAAAAGTTTGTTTAATCTATAGATTAAGCGAAGACAAAAGGAGAAATAATGGCTTTGATGATAAGATTAGTATGTTATACGAAGTTTATTTATGTTTTTTCCCATTCTTTTTCTAATGTTACCCATTCTTCTCTATGGTCTATAGTAAACCGATGGACTAGCTTAATGCGCTCTTGAAGTGCATACTCAAATGATGCTTGCCCGTGTGGTCCTTCCTTATGAGCTGCTTCGTGGACATAAGTATGCAAAGCATCCAAAAGAGGCTTCAGCAAGGCTTCCCTTGCCATCCAATAAAAATCTGGGTTGTATTGCCCATGAATAATGCTTTTTTCCCCTTCGGCTGTAAAAATCCAGACGTCTTTTATTTCATCCTCAGGAAGACCTAATTTTTTTGATATTTCCTTAAGGATTGTAATTTTTCTGTTTTCAGATTGCGTTGCTTCTACCCTGCTATGATTTTGCCAGTCTAAGAACTGCTGCAGTGCGCCTTTCATTCCTATCTTTTTCAAAAATGGAACACATAGCTTAAAACCTTGGTCGGTTAGTCCCTGCATTATCCATTGAGGACAATTCCAAGGAAGGTCATTACTTAAATAGGTTGATTCAAACTTTAAAATTATACCTGCCTCGGCCAGTTTATCAACAATTTTTTCCAAAAGAAAATAGCTCGCTTCATAAGAAGAAAGCTTGTCCCACAGCTCTTTAAAATCATAAACAGATTTTTTTAAGTTAGACACCGGCATTGATTCTACAATAATAGGCAAGACAAGGTTTTTCATTTCATCATCTGTGATCATTCCTCTATCCCTGTCTTTTGGCTGTACTTTTTTCCATGTCCATATATTTAAATCGTGAACTGTGTTCCATTCTTTCCTATTGTCAAAATGTGTTCTTTGGCCAGCCAAATACAAACGACCGTTTTTACGTTGCTTATGTGTCCATTTTTCTTTTAAATCTGGAGGCAGAATTTTAAACCCGCCAGTAGTTTTGTTGTTATAGCTCGCATCCTGGAAATCTGGATTCTCAGTACTGTAGAATAATTCTCTTGCATTCATAAAAAATTCAGCCTTTTTTTCAGCCTCATTTCCTGAAAATATTATCTCCAAAGAATTTCCAGACCTGTTGTCTACGTTATATTTTTTTGCATGCAACCCATTTATTGGTTTCCTATAAGCTTCAGGATTCACAGGGGAAAAATAATATTCTAATTCCCAATTTCTGGATGACGCTTTAACTTGTAATGTCCCATAATCCCTAAGCAATATAAATGCTGCTATCTTCAATCCCTCTCCAAATCCTCCAACAGCGGTTTCAGAATCCTGCTTTGTTGTGGCTCCAAAATGAATTAATTCTCTCCAATCATAATCCTGTGCAGCTTGAATATGAATAGTAACCACTTTAATTTGAGTATCTTGATATTTTTTTTCTTCTGGTCTAATCTCTAGTTTAATTCCGTCCATTGTTTGTCCGTTTGCATCAAAAAAATTCTGTAGGGTGTCCCTAGCTACTTTTTCCAAATCCCATTGGACCCCATAATTTTCCAGCAGGTTAAGATAGTAGCCCCTTCCAACTTGTTTTTCAAAACTAGTACTATCAATAATATGGGCAAGCAACCTGTATACACTCTTTGATGAATCTTGTTGGGTATCTAAAAAACTTAAAGTCCGGAAGGTGCCAGCTCCTAGTGTGGAATCAATGAGCTTTGCGACTCCTAATGCGTCACTTCTGGAAGTTACCGATTCTATATACATTTGTGCCTCTTTTGGCGTCTTGAATTTATCCGGATTGCGTTCAGAAAGGATTTTCAAAATTGTAGCATAGATTTTTTCATTTTTTTTAAGAATGTTTAAAACTCGTATCAATTGGCTATCATGTCTATCTATTTCTCGGACAATTTTCGAAAGCTCTGCGTTTAGATGTGCCATTTCATCTCTAAAATTTAAAGTCCATATCTTAGGTCCTAACCTTGAAATCTCTTTGACTTGTGCTTTAGCACCCCTTTGCATAAGGGATTCTTCACTCTCTGTCAACCGATGAAGATGCCCTAAGATTTCATCAACAGTTAGCTTATTTAGTGGAACTTTTTCCTTCCTTAGAATAGCCAACAAAATTAGAAGCAGCTCATCTAATTTTTGAA
>CAZGTJ010000217.1:0-2381 GCA_964528545.1 uncultured Methanosarcinales archaeon | reverse complement strand
AGTCATTTACAGTTTCGCCCTCCTGCTTTTCAGTGCTCAAGGACTCCATCAAATTTTTTATTAGCTCTTCTTCTTTTTCAAGGGTGCGGTTTTCTAGTTTTATCTGCCCTAAATGCTCCTTGATTAAGCGAAACTCGATGTCAGGCACGCTTTTCATGTCTGTTTTGATTTCCTCAAATTCTTTTGATGCTACTGCATGCGAGCTTTTCATGACAAAATAGGCTGACTTCAAGTACAGCGTATTGAATATTTCCTTGAAGTCTATATCGCTTGGCCTTCCGCTTTCAAGGACCCCTTCAAGCCTTATCAGGACAATGGTGTTGTTGAACTCCTTGTTTTTTATTTCATCCATTATTTCGTTTTTGATTTGCTCCGGGGTTTTTCTGTCAACTTTTTTATGAATTTTGCAGATGTTGTAAATCTGGACAGGCTCCCACCTTGTTTTATCGTCCTCAACAATGTAAAATCCGCCTCTTTCAAGCTTTTCAATCTCGCTAAAGCTGTTTGGAAACAAGGGGCCGGGGTACGCAATCCTTCCATAGCCCTCAATTTGCCTGTCCTCCACGATATGAACGTGGCCTCCGGCATAGTAGTCAAATCCCTTTGGCAAAAGAGAGATTGGCTGAGAGATTGTGTGTTCCATCCCTTTTCCCTTTAATTCATCAATTCCGGAATGGAAAATGAAAATCTTGTAGCCGTCTTCCATTTCGAGGTTGGCTGTATCGAGCTTCTCGTAATATTTTTTCTCAAGAGAGCCTCTTTTTCCAAGAACCCCTGTTATTTTTGCGCCTGTTTTCTTGTCAACTGTGAATTTTAGCTTTAATTTGTTGTCTTCAACCGCCCCTTTGAAAACATTCACGAGCAGGCCGGCTTCTTCGAGCACGTCAAGAATTGTTTTCCCGCTGGGGCTGTAATCATGGCTTCCCGGGACAATATACACTGGAATGCCTGCGTCTTTAAGCAGCCTGAACTTCGATACAACCGATTTTAAGTTATCAATCCTTGGGAAAGAGGTGTTAAACAAGTCTCCTGCGATAATTATGAAGTCGACTTTCTCCTTAACGCACTTGCCTATGACTCTTGAGAAGGCGGTTGTGCTCGCGTCCTTTAATTTTGGGTCTCTCCAAGATCCTATGTGGCAGTCAGCAAGGTGGGCAAATTTCATGTAGGAAGGAAACGAACAGCGGCTTTTAAATTTATGTGATTTGGACATTAGGGAGTAGTAAATTAACGTCAGTCCACGACAAAAATAGAATTTTGTGACGTAAAAAACGTAAAGTATTTAAGCTAATTATGTTCTATACTCGCAAAACGTGGGGATTAAAGGTTTCTTAACTGAAATTTGGTCTCCAAAAACACGAAAAGGTGATTAAATGGCAGAAGTAGTATGTAGATGTGGGGTAAAAAGAGAGCCCGGATATCTATATTTTGTAAACAAGGACGGAAACTGTGCTAGAGTCGCGATGGCCAGAGCAGGCAAGAAGTCCAGCAAGAGGCAGGAAGTGCTTCACAGATGCGGCATCAAGAGAAGGGAAGGATACCTTTACTTTATTGACAGGAAGGGAAATGTCGCCATGACCAAGATGAACCGAGGCGGCAGGAAAAGAAAAAGAAGATAAATTTCTTCTTTTATTTTTTTTATTTTTGATTTTCCTGATTATTCCAAAAAGCTTGAATATCGGTCTTCTGATAAGTCGTCATTATGGGCATTTGCTTGATATTATCAGTAATTGTAAAATATGAAGCAATAACATGGCCACTAAGTCATATAATTGTATCTTATTTACTTTTGAAATATTCTAACTTAAAAAAGCAAAAGAATCCGGACTGGTTTAAGAAAAATAGAACCTGGTTCATACCAGTTTTTGTTTTGGCGCAGTTTGTAATCTTTTTTATCTGGCTTTTTATAGTAATCGGAATCAATAAAACTGTGAATTCATTATGCGGCACGTATTTTTGAGATAGTAAAATGAACTGGAAAGGATCACCTTTTTGGATTAAGGGAACGCTGATAGCGTGGACAATCCTGGTATTGCAATTTCCACTATCATTACTAGCTATGCTTATTTCACCAAAACTTGTTGATTTAATCCTTTACCCTGTTTATTTCTTGGCAAAACAATCAATAAAATTTAGTGAATTAGTATTTGACCCGAGAGCATCTCAATACTATGCAGCCCCGATTACTATATTTTTAGTGCTCTTTGTTTATTTTTTAATTGGAGCTTTGGCAGGATTGATTATAAGTAAATTCAAGAAAAATGGTGCTAAATAATTAATCATCCCAACTCGCTTATCTCTTGCACATACTCTTCTTTTTTGGATAATTTAGCTGCATCTTCAAAGTAAGGAATGGATATCGGGGTGTCAAATCTTGCAAA
>CAZGTJ010000216.1:0-2387 GCA_964528545.1 uncultured Methanosarcinales archaeon | reverse complement strand
AGGCAAAATAGAATTAATCATAAGATGCTCATCAATGTTTTTTGGCAGAGGCAATTGTACTAAGATGCCGTGGATATTTGGCTTATTGTTCAGCTCATTGACTAATTTTAACAAATTCATCTCGCTTATATTTTTGTCAAGGTTGTACCTTTCGCAGTAAGCTCCGACTTCCTTGCATGTCTTCTCCTTGAAATTGACATAAATCTCAGAAGCAGGATTGTCACCAACCAAGACAAGAGCCAATCCTGGCTTTTCTTTCGAATTTTTTATTTTGGATTTTATTTCATTCAATATCTTATCTGCTATTCCTTTTCCGTCAATTATTTTTGCTGGCATTTTATTGAATAAACCTAAAAATATTATTTCTTTCAACTTTATGATTTTACCCTTTATGTTTTCTAATATAAACACCGCCCAATGTATCAATTGAAACATCTTTCATTGAAGCCCACAAGAATTGAGCGTTAAATATTTCTTCATCGGTTAATCTTTGAGTTATCATAAAGTATGAAACTGATTGTCTGTATTTAAAATTAACTGAGAATTTACAAAATTTTTCACCTCAAAATTTCCATCCCAGGATAAAGCGGAAAGTTTTTGCACAATTCCAGAATATCATTCTTTACTTTCTCAATAACGCTTTTGTCTTGATAATTGTCAATGACTTTTGCAATACTATCTCCTATAACTTTCATTTCGCTTTCCTTAAACCCTCTTGTAGTTACTGCAGGAGTTCCTAATCTTATGCCGCTTGGATTAAATGGCGTGCTTGGCTCATAAGGAATTGAATTTTTATTTACGTAAATTTCTGCATCTCCAAGGGCATTTTGCACTTCTTTACCTTTTCCGGTTAATCCTTTGTTGACTAATTTAATAACCATTAAATGATTGTCAGTTCCACCTGTGACAAGCTCCAGTCCATTGTCCATCAATGAATCAGCCAATGCTTTTGCGTTCTTGACAATCTGCTCGCAGTATTTCTTGTATTCCGGTTGCAATGCCTCTTTGAATGCAACTGCTTTTGCTGCATTCACATGGTCATGAGGACCACCTTGCAGTCCTGGAAATACAGCTGAGTCAATTTTCTGGGCAAGTGTTTTTTTATTTTCCCTGTCTAACCTGTCTTCAATTTTGCACATTATCATTGCTCCTCTCGGGCCTCTTAAGGTCTTGTGGGTTGTTGTCGTTACAACATCGCAGAAAGGAATTGGATTTTGATGGACTCCTGTTGCGCACAAGCCTGCAATATGCGCAATATCAGCAAAATGATAGGCTCCAACTTCGTCACAAATTTCCCTGAATGCCTTGAAATCAATTTTTCTTGGGTAAGCTGTCAGTCCTGACAAAATCATTTTCGGTTTGCATTCCTTAGCTTGTTTCATAATTTTGTCATAATCAAGCAATTCAGTTTCCTTGTCAACATTATAAGGAACGCACTTGTAAAATTTGCCGGAGAAATTAACAGGGCTTCCGTGAGTCAAATGACCGCCGGCGCTAAGGTCAAATCCACAAATTGATTTCCGCCGTAATACCTTTTTCCAGGATAACCCTCGGAATATTTGTTGGTGAAGAAAGTCGCATATGCCTGCAAAACTGCTTTGCTCACAAAATTCTCGCTTGGGATTAATTCAACACCATTCCTTATCCTAGTGCCTTCTTTATTTATTGCATCAAAAATTTCAGGGTCCGTTTTTGAAATGTCATCCATCATTTTTGTCAAAAAATTTAAACTAAATTTAAATTTTTTGAATATGTGTTTGTTTATATAGTTTTCGGGAAATAAAATGGTAGTAAATACAAACTCTCATTAACACAGTAAGAAACGCATTGTTTTTGTGCTGGCTGTATGCTATTATGTTGAAAAGTAGATGATTTTAGTTGAAATGCACCATTAATTATTTCCCTTATTCAATTTCAGCCTTAATTATTTCTTCCTCGCTGATTCTTTCCGAATTTAGTATTTTTGAAATTGTGTTAAAGTGAATCGATTGCAGGATGCCCTATAACCGACGCTTTAACACTCTTTAAATAACTTTTCAAACTAAATTCCAGAAGCATCTTCCACAAAATTTAAAAAGAGAAGCAGATGATGTAAACATGATTTATCCGGCCCTGTGCTGTTTTCTTAGCCTTCTTTCCTTCTTCATTCTCTTGCGCTGCCATTTCCAGCGCATTTGCCTTTTTTTCTTCCATCGACGAGAACTTCTTTTCATTAATTTTAGGATTCTATTTTTATATTTAAAGGTTATGGGGATTTTCTGCAAAAACTTAATTTTCAAAATCCACAACCTTTATAAATAACTTGATTATCCCATCTGTAATGAAAAATATACCTTCTTTAGACAAAAGACTATGATTTCATTGTTAATTTTGCTGAAGAGGGATTG
>CAZGTJ010000215.1:0-2441 GCA_964528545.1 uncultured Methanosarcinales archaeon | reverse complement strand
AAAACATTTGTTTCGCAAGATTTAAAAAAAGATTTTGTTCTCCAAATATATGCAAAACAAGCAGACTGTCAGTGCGTTTTACAAGTACGTGAAAATAGAAAATCCGGCAGAATTGAAAAATCAGCAGATTGGGCTGTGCAATTCTCTGAACGTCAGGGGCAGGATACTTTTGGGAGAGGAGGGGATAAACGGCTCGATTTGCGGAACAGGAGACAGCATAAAAAAATATGAAATGTCTTTGAATAGCAACCCTCTTTTTTCTGACGTCGAGTTCAAGCGGCAATTAACTGACAAGCCTGCATTTAGAAAGCTTATCATAAGGGTCAGAAATGAAATTGTCCATTCCGGAGTTAAAGTTGACCTGAGGAATACCGGAAAATTTTTGGAGCCGTCCGAATTCAAAAAAATCCTCGACAGGAAAGAAGACATTGTCTTGATTGATGCAAGAAACAACTACGAAGCAAGGATCGGAAGATTCAAGAATGCCATTACACTTGATATAAAAAATTTCAGGGATCTTCCAGAAGTTATAAAAAAACTTGAAGCTTACAAGAACAAAAAAATCATAACATACTGTACCGGAGGCATAAGATGCGAGAAAGCGTCTGCATTTCTTAAGGAAAATGGGTTTAATGATGTCTTTCAAATCAAAGGGGGAATCTTAAAATTTGGAGAGCAATTTCCAGACACTTATTGGGAAGGAAAGTGCTTTGTTTTTGATGACAGGCTGGCTGTTGATATAAACAATCAAAACAAGAATCCACTGACGAACTGCGACTGGTGCGGCAAAGGCTGTGACAATTACCTTAACTGCCACAACCTTGACTGCGACAAGCTTTTTATCTGCTGCGATGAATGCAAAGATGCCTATAACAAAAGCTGCTCTACTCAATGCGTATCTGCTCCAAGGAGAAGGAAAGTGGTTGTTTTGGCAAATAGCAAGGGCAATATTTATAAATAGCGCATTTATACAGGTATTAGAGCAATTTAATTACTTCTCGTTAAATTGTTTTCAAAGAAACAATAAATCAATCATATCAAAATGTCATCAGTAAGACTTATTCCGGAACTAGAAAAGGCTTTTAACGATATGGGCTTTTCTGAATGGACAGATATCCAGAAAAGAACTATACCTCTAATACAGCAGGGCAAGGATGTTATTGGGCAGTCCCATACCGGTTCGGGCAAGACAGCTGCTTTTGGCTTTCCTATCCTTGAAAAAGTTCATCATAGTGCAGGGATACAGGTGCTTGTGCTAGTCCCGACAAGAGAGCTTTGCGAGCAGGTAACTGCAGAAATGAGAAAGTTCGCAAAGTACAAGAGGGCAAATGTAATTGCAGTTTACGGCGGAGTCTCGATAAGCCCGCAGATTTCAAACCTAAGGCATGCTGATATCGTAATTGGAACGCCGGGAAGGACCCTGGACCATCTAAGCAGAAACACGATTAACCTTGGCAAGGTGAAATTCCTTGTTCTTGACGAGGCTGACAAGATGTTCGAGATGGGGTTTGTTGACGATGTCAAAAGAATAATCTCTTATGTGCCTTCCCACAGGCAAACTTTGCTTTTTAGCGCAACAATATCGCATCAGGTTCAGGATATTGTGAAGCACTACATGAAAAGCCCTGAAAAGATAAAGGCGCAGTCTTATGTTGACGAGGGCAAGCTTAGCCAGTATTTTTATTCAGTCAACTCACGAGACAAGTTTTCATTGATGGTGCATCTTCTAAAGACAGAGGGCTCGAACCTAACACTTATTTTCTGCGCGACAAGAAAAAGAGTAGACATATTGTGCAGCAACCTCTATAAGCAAGGCATTAAAGCCCAAAAACTTCACGGAGGCCTGACACAAAGCAGAAGAAAACAGGCGATTGACTTGTTCCATCAGGGCAAGATTGACGTGCTTGTCGCAAGCGACGTCGCATCGAGAGGGCTTGACATAAAAAATGTCAGCCACGTCATTAACTATGACATTCCAAAAACATCAAAAGAGTATATCCACAGGATTGGCAGAACTGCAAGGGCTGGAAGCGAAGGAAAAGTCATATCACTTCTATCAGAGCAGGACCATGATAATTTTAGAAGCGTTCTTGAAGATAGATCTCTTGTAATCGAGCAGCTGAAGCTTCCTGAATTTGAAAGAGTCCCTTTCAATGCATCAGGCGGACATTCTTTTGAGAGAAGAGAGCATGGATTAGGGGGAAGAAGCCATCAAGGCACAAGAGGCCATTATGGCGATAGAAGAGGCTCATTTTCAGGAGAGAGAAGAGGGCACGGCCACTCAAAAAGCCCTTATTCAGGTGATAGAAGACAACCAGGCGATGAAAATCCACATTCTGGGCAAAGTCCATATCAATCAGGGCACAAGCCCAGCTACCACTCCCAGAGAAGACATGGCAACAAAAGATTTTCTAACTACAACAGCGGGCGTAACTAAATGG
>CAZGTJ010000214.1:2135-2444 GCA_964528545.1 uncultured Methanosarcinales archaeon | reverse complement strand
ACTCAAAAAGAATAATGGATATCCTTAAAAGCTATTCGCAAAAATTCCAGCAGCTAAGCGTTGATGAGGCCTATCTTGACATAACAGAGAAAGCAAAAGATTTTAACAAAGCAAAAATTCTTGCAATGGAAATGAAAGAAAAAATTTTCGAGGAAACCGGACTGGGCTCTTCCATTGGAATCTCAACAAACAAGCTGGTTGCAAAAATCGCTTCTGATTTTCAAAAGCCAAACGGGCTTACAATTGTTAAGGGAGAAGAAATAAAAAACTTTCTTGAGCCATTAAACGCGAGGAAATTATACGGCGTAG
>CAZGTJ010000214.1:0-2125 GCA_964528545.1 uncultured Methanosarcinales archaeon | reverse complement strand
AAGAAAGGCTAAAGCAAATGGGCATAAAAACAATCGGGCAACTGGCAAGCCACAGCCGCGAGAAATTAATGGACATTTTTGGGGTTTACGGGATTTACTTAAGCATGTCAGCAAACGGCATTGGAGACGATTTTGTTGCAGAGGGGCAAGGAAGGCTTTCTATAGGAAGGCACTGGACTTTTGACTATGACGTTGATGATTTCGAAATTGTTTACAAGGCAATTGAGGAAATGACAACTGAAATAATCGAATACTTAAAAAAAGAATGCTATCTGTACAAAACAGTCGGAATTATCATAAGAATGCACGATTTCAGGACTTTAACCATGGCAAGGACGATAGGCCACTTAAGAAACGATAAAGAAACCATTATAAAAACTGCAAAAGAACTCTGCAGGGAATTTTTAGGAAATAAGATAAGATTAATTGGAGTCAGAGTTTCAAATCTCGAAGAAGGAAAGGGGCAAAGGACCATAAAGGAATTCTTCGCGTAGCTATCTTCCCTAAATTTCCGCGCAATGGGCAGGAGAACTTTAATCCCTCATTCTCGCGAATTGGCCATGGCGTCAAGCAAAGTTTTCCACTGGCTTTCGCTGAATGCCCCAATTGTCGAATACATTATGGTGCCGTTTCTTCCCACTGCAAACTTGGTTGTTGTCTTTGTAACGCCATATTCAGACAATATTTTTGACTGGCCTTCTGCAAACATTGCCTTTTCAAGCGCAGGATACTTTTTCTTGTACTCCCTTAATTTTTTTAAATCCTCTCCTAAGTCAAGGTCAATTGAGATTATAGTTACATTGCCTTCGTAATCCTTGAAAACCCCAGACAACGCCTTATAATCCTGAGCGCAGTACTGGCACCATGTCGCCATAAAATAGATTACGACCGGCTTTTTCTCCCTTATAGCATTTCCAAGAACAAATGACTTTCCATCCGTTGTGAGGACTGCAAAATCATGCGGTTTGCTCCCGTCCCTATGGCCAGAACTAACTACTTGGTTAAGGTCAATAGTTTGTGATGCCACCTTTGTTTCAAGATTTTTAGAGCAGCCGGCAATGATGAACAAAAGAAAGGCAGCGGCAAGGATGATAAATTTCATATTAATCACTTAAACCAAAAGAATTTGTAAATTCAGCAATAATCCGGTACTTGTTAAGGTAATCAAACCCCTTCTGCGTCAGAGCATATGTTTTCCCTGATTTTGAATCGTTTTCGATGATAAATCCCTTCCCTATCAATTCATCCATATATTCGGCAAACATCTGGTTTGAGAGGTTTGACCTGTAAAGCACGTTTGTCGGCCTTATTTTGCCGTTCTTTTCCTTTATAGAATTAAGGATGTCGTGTATTATCTGCAGCCTGTCCCTTTTCTTGCTCATTTTCTTCTTATTACGCTTATCAAATTTATCAAAATCAGCACATAAGCGATAAATTCAAGCAGATGGCCGGCTACATAGAATGCGCCGTGGTCGATGGAAAAAATGAAATGTATTTTCGCGAACAGCAAAAACAAGAACCCAATGAAAACTATCAGCGCATTTGATTTCCTGCTCTGCAGGTAGTTTCTAAGATAGAAAAATGAAATATAGATCAGAAGGACTGATAAGAGTGCATAAAAAAAATATAATCTGTTTGAGATGGCAAAAAGAGTGCCTGTTGCAATTGCAACGAACAAAAGGTATACTTTCAAATGATGTATTCTAAATGTCATATAAACGAGCGTTACAAGCCCGACCGTGAAAAGGAGCATGTGTGCATATATCCCTGAGGTATTCAAGGCATGCATCGAGGACATTGTTTGCATGCTGCATCCCCCTGCCATGGAATAGCTCGATGCAAAATTTAAAACAGATTGTATGAGGTATGAGGCGGAAATCATTAAGAAAGAAATTCCAAACAATTTTGATTGTCTTTGACCAGACATTTGGTAAATCTTCAGTGCATAAGCCCCGACAAGAAGGGTTATTGCAAAAAATAACATTTCGAGCACAGCATTATATCCTGCAAACCAGTACGGCACTGTAGCATAGTTAATCATAGCTTCCAGCCAACTTTTACCCTTTTTAAAGTTTCCGAAGGACAAATCATGATTTTTCCTTAAGAAGTGATTTATAAATGCTGT
>CAZGTJ010000213.1:0-2454 GCA_964528545.1 uncultured Methanosarcinales archaeon | reverse complement strand
GGTCATTGCTATGACTTTTGTTTTCTTCTTAGGACTCCTTACTGTATTTTTGCCTCTTGGGCTGGGATTTGCAGGGCTTGGGGCATTGTTTAGCAGGAACCATGACTGGATTTTTATTATAGGAGGGACATTCTTGCTTCTTCTCGGCGCATCGATATTGCTAGGCTTCCATTTCTCCATGCCTTTTACTTCCCATTCAAAATCCAAAATAACAGGATCAGGCTCGGTATTTATTCTTGGGGTATTTTCTGCAATTGCAACTTTGTGCTGCGCCCCAGTATTAGCAGGGGTTCTTGCACTTTCGATTTTACCAGGCTCAATATTCTGGGGAGGAATGTACTCATTGGTGTATGTTGCAGGAATGATAGCACCTTTGTTTTTGATAGCGTTTTTCATGGACAAGTACAATTTAACGGCAAAGTTCGAAAAGCTGAGCAGCCCTGTTTCTTACAGGATTTTTGGAAAAGAAATAATCATTACAATTGCGGAAACCATAGCCGGCTCAATGTTTTTCGTATTGGGAATCTTAATAGTATACCTTGCCAAGGCAGGAAAGCTTGCAATGGGAGAGGGCAGCTTTCAGACTTCAATCAATATAACAGCGTCAATTAGCAACCTGCTTGCAGGAGCTCCTGTTAGCCTGACTGCTATTCTTGCGGCAATAATCGCATGCGGATTGGTTGTGTTTATAATAATAAAGATTAACAAGAATTTCACTTAAAATTATATGGCGTATGTTTCAGCGCAATGGGAGCAGCAGAACTTCATTAGCTTGCCATTCACTTTTTGTGTATGGCCACCGGAATACATCTTGCATCCGCATGGGCAGATTGTCAGTTTTGGCCGGATCGCTATTGCAATCAAATCGCCGAATTTGCTGAACATCTGCTTAGTAAAGCTTCTTCCATCCGGCGTAAGGTTGTAGATTTTCTTGTCCCTTTTTCCAACTGCATCTATTCTTACAAGTTTGTTCTTTCTTAATGTTTCAAGAAACGGATATACGTTGCTTGCGCTTACCTTTCGCTCAAGCTTCTCCTCAAGCTCCTTGATTAGTTCATAGCCGTGCTTTGGCCCTGTCCCGAGCAGGCACAAGGTGTAAAATTTCAGCATGTTTGTTATTTTTACCTTTGCCATATTTTGCAATAATATCGGCTTGGTATAAATAACTTTCTTTTTTTGATATATCCAATTTTGATATAAAAAGAAATATTTAAATAATAGTTGTGATATACAAAAATCAGATAGGATAAACAATTCTATAATTAAACGGAGGCAAAATGGGAAAAGGCAAAGGATGCTGTTGAAATAAGGCAAATTTTGATTTTTTATTTTTTTATTATCAAACAATTAGGGTGTAAAGAATGTACTATTACAAAAAGCAGACAAAGCTGAAATACGCTGATGCGGTAGAAAAGGCAAGGCAGGAGCTTTTAAAGGAAGGATTTGGAGTTCTTACAGAAATTGATGTGAAGGCGACACTGAAAAAAAAGCTTGGCGTCGATTTTGAAGATTACGTAATTCTTGGGGCATGCAACCCCCCGATGGCCCACAAGGCGCTACAGGCGGAGCAGGACCTTGGCTTAATGCTTCCTTGCAACCTGATAGTCTACTCAAAAAATAACGCAACTTTTGTAGCGGCAATAAAGCCAACGGTGCAGATGGAAAAAATCGGAAATCCTGCTTTAAAGGAAGTTGCATTGCAGGTTGAGGAAAGGCTAAAAAAAGTCATAGATTCTGTTTGAAAATGAATGAGGAATCGAAAGAAAAGGTACTCGGAGCGACGGGAAGCATTTCCGGAGCAGCCAGCGTAATGGGCTCTTGGCAGGTCTGCCATAACATCTGTCTCGGGATTATTGCCCTGTTAAGCGTTGTTGGAATTACTGTAACAGGGATGCCCCTGTTGTTTATGACGAACCTCGCAATTCCAATGTGGTCGATTGCAGTCGTATTGTTGGCAGCAGCCTTGATTTTGCATCACATGAAAAAATGCATTTCAACAAATCTTATCATATTTAATTCGGGTTTGATTATTGCAGGGATTCCATTCAAAGACCTGCAGCCATATTCAGCATATTTTTTGGTGCTAGGCGGCGCAATTTCACTGACTGCTGTCGCTTTATACGTTAGGAGCAGGAAAAATGCCAAAAGGTGCGAGCATGAAAAGTGACTATGTGGTATATGGCGCATTGTTTGTTGTTGCTATTATATTGGGCTACACTCTAAGGGACTTGTTTGCAGGAAACCCCGAGGTAAATGTTCAGGAAAATCAATTATTGACAAAGACGACCGGAAGCACGGAAAATGGCGATGTTCAGATTGACTTGACTCCGAAAGGGATCGTAAACGGAAAGCTTGCGTTTGACTTCGCAGCCAACACGCATTCGGTGAGCATGGAGCAGTTTGACCTAAGTAAGGTTACAACTCTATCTTACAGCGGAAAAAATTATGCCCCGG
>CAZGTJ010000212.1:0-2456 GCA_964528545.1 uncultured Methanosarcinales archaeon | reverse complement strand
TCAACAATTGACTTTGGAGTGACTGTACTTCCTGAAAGCGAAAGCCAAATGCAGATCATTATGTCGAGCCCGCAGCTTACAGGGAGCATTTTCACTCAGCTGTTTTACATGAATGGGCATGGATTGAGATATTTCAAACCGTTCATCCATGAGCGCGGTCTTACAGGAACGGATATATACACATACAAAATTGACTGGGAAGGAAAAAATGCCACTATTAGCGAGAACTTCATAAAAAAGCCCGTTAATATAACTAAGGGTGCCGAGTCTGATTTAATCCAAACAAATAATTCTTAAGCTGCATGAAACTATCCAATGTCTGGGCCATAATCCCTGCCCACAATGAAGAAGAGAATATAGGGAAGGTGATAAGAAAAACAAAAAAGTATGTGGATAAACTTGTTGTCGTTGATGACGGAAGCAGCGACAAAACAAGAGAAATAGCAAAAAAGGAAGGGGCGATAGTTCTAAGGCATATTGTGAATCTTGGCAAAGGCGCTGCGCTAAGAACAGGATGTGATTTTGCAGCAAAGAGCGGCGCTAAGTACATTGTGGTTCTTGATGCCGATGCCCAGCATAATCCAGATGATATTCCAAGATTTGCAGAGAAGCTTGAGAAATATGACATTGTTTTTGGATACAGGAAAACAAGCAAACAGATGCCGTCTATTCTTAGGTTCGGAAACTGGTTTATTTCAAATACCGTAAATGTGCTTTACAGCATGAAGCTTAATGACACTCAGTCTGGATTCAGGGCGTTCACAAGAAATGCCTACAAAAAAATACTATGGGGCGCCTCCGATTACTCGATGGAAACAGAGATGATTTCAAGGGTTGGAAAGGAAAACTTAAAATATGTGCAGATTCCCATTGAAACTGTCTATTCAGACAAGTACAAAGGCACTACAATTTTGGACGGAATAAAAATCGTGCTTAACATGATTTGGTGGAAGTTTTTCAGGTAAAATGGCGATAGGAACTTTAGTCGGGCAGGTTATTGGCTCTTTGTTTGGGCTGTTCATGCTATATTACACTTTTCTAAACTACAAGAAAAAGCAGTTTACCGCCAATGAATTCATGCTTTGGGTTGTTTTGTGGGCATTATTTATGATCATCTCATTGTTTCCGGGCATACTAAACCCTCTTGTGGAAATTACAGGGGTTTTAAGGGCGCTTGATTTGCTTACGATAGTTGGATTTATATTTTTGATTCTGGCTGTTTTCTATAATTACACTCTGATAAGAAGAAACCAAAAGCAGCTTGAGGCGGTTGTCAGGGAAGTTGCATTAAAATCCAGAAAGAAGTAAGCACTCTTATAGGCTTAAATTGGGCATATCATTTGAATAATTCTAAATCTTTAAATAAGAAGCATTATTACATTGATTTATGGTTGCAATTATCAAATTTGTAGACAAGCATGCAGGCAGGTTTTTGTGCAGCTTGCTGTCCCTGTTTAATTTTGGCGAAAAAGGCGATTTTCGTGTAAAGAAGATTCTTGTAATCCAGCTCTGGGGGATAGGCGAGACTATTCTAACGCTGCCTTCGCTTGAGGCGCTAAGAAAAAAGTTTCCAAAAGCGCAGATACATATTCTTGCAACCCAAAGAAACAAGGATGCTTATTTTGAAAATAAGAATATCGACAAACTGGTGAATCTAAGATTAAGCATTTTTAGCATTCTTAACTTTATATTTAAAAATATGAGAGAGTATGATGTAGTGATTGACATGGAAGAGTATCTGAATATCTCCTCGATTATTTCATTTTTTACTGGAAAAAAAAGAATTGGGTACTCGCATGACATCAGGTCAAGGCTCTACACCGATAAAGTGAATTACAATGGCGAGCAGCATGTTGTGCAGACATTTCTTGATTTGGCAAGGAGGATTGGAGCTGTTTATGATGCAGGCAATCTTCCCCGTCTAAATTATTCAAAAAATGACAAAAAGACTGTCGGCAGGTTTTTAAAAAAGAATGGGATAAGGAGCAATCAAAAAGTTATTATTGTTTCTCCTGGTGCTGCAGAATCAGCAAAGGCAAGGATGTGGCCTTCTGCCTTGTATGCAGAGCTTTGCGACGAGATAATAGCAAGGTACAATGCAAGAATAGTTTTTGTGGGGGCAAAAAATGAAGCTTGGCTAATAAACGAAATAATTGCAAAAATGGAAAGCAAAGACGTTGTAAATGCTGCCGGAAAGATCAGCCTTAACCAGCTTTTTTGCCTGGTTAAAAGCTCAAATCTTTTCATCGGAAACGATTCTGGCCCAATGCACATAGCTGCTGCCCAGGGAATTAAAACAATTGGGCTGTTCGGGCCTAACCTGCCTGTCAGATTTGGGCCTTACGGCAAAGGCAACATCGGAATTTACAAAGGGCAGATATGCGAATTCAGCCCATGCATCAACGTGCACAAAGGGGAAGTGCCTGACTGCCTGTATCCGAGAGACAGCAACGATT
>CAZGTJ010000211.1:0-2469 GCA_964528545.1 uncultured Methanosarcinales archaeon | reverse complement strand
AAGGACACTACAAGAGTGCCGCAGCCCTAGTTTGCCCCCCTGGACTTGACCAGGCGAACTCCCTAGCTGTTGGTACATTAGTTAATAATTGCCTAGTATATATAAATATTGCGGTTAAAAATGGAACGCATTGACAGAATAATCATTGCAGAAGACAAAATAAAGGAGATAATCAAAGAGAAAGGAGGTAATTCAATAATCCCGATTTTATTGTTACTTTAGCAAAAAAAGGAAAAATGACTTAAAGAGAAAATATTTATACAAGAAGATTCCAAAACAAAATATGTGGAAAAACCATCCCTATTGGTTGCGAGGCTTCTTAATCGGAATACCAATTGGAATACTTTTTCTAAGCATACTATTTATTCTTGAAGAACCAGATTTTTCAATTTTATTTTTGACTATCCTTCCAGGCACATTGCTTGGCGGTTTAATTGGAGGATTAATGGGCTCAATCTTTGATTGTTTTAAACAAAAAAAATATGTGCCATTAATAGTATTTGGCTCTCTTGCTCTTTTACTGTTGTTTTTGATTAATGTTACCAAGAATTTGGTTTGTTGTTAATAACAAAAAATGAATAATGATTACCCAAATGCAAACAATTCACGTCTTCGGCAATGAATACCTTGAAAATGACAATTTCGCCCATAAAGTTGCACAACATTTAAAAAAAAAGTTCAAAATACTTACGTGTTATTCGCCTGAAACCCTTCTCGACTCCAGGGAAAAAGAAATAATAATCTTGGACGTTGTCAAAAACACAAAAAAGCCGATAATAATTGGCAATATTTCAAAGCTAAAAACCAGCAAAATCATAAGCTTGCATGATTTCGACCTGGGATTTTTTTTGAACCTGATGGACAGCATGGGAATAAAAAGAAAGATTAAAATAATAGGGATTCCAGCAAAAGGAAATATCCAGGAAACAACAAGGAAAGTTATCGGGCTTATAGGCTAAAATGGCGAGTAAAAAAGGATTGATGCTGGTTTTTGGGACTGCGATAATCTCCGGATTTTCTATTTTTGTGAACAGCTATGCAATACAGGGCACCAATGCGCCTGCTTTTGTTTTCCTCAAGAATTTGCTGGTTGCATTGATGCTTTTTGCGATACTGGCTTTTTTCGGGAGCTTTAAGGAGCTTAAAAAGCTGACAAAAAGGCATTGGTATAAGCTCGCTGCAATAGGATTTATCGGCGGCTCAATACCGTTCATACTATTCTTTAAGGGACTGCAGATGATAGGGAAAGATCCTGCTTCTGTCGGCTCGTTTATCCATAAAACGATTTTCATTTATGCCGCTATACTCGCTGTAATATTTTTGAAAGAAAAAATTAGCAAATGGGCCATTGCAGGAGCTTTATTGATTTTGGCAGGGGCCTATTTATTTGTAACGCCAGAATTCAGCTTAGTGACGTCGCAGACAATAATGCAGGGCATGATTTTTGTGCTTGCAGCCACGATGCTCTGGGCTTTGGAGAATGTAATCGCAAAACATGCGCTCAAAGAGCTTTCCGGGACAATAGTGGCTTTTGGAAGGATGTTCATTGGCTCAATCTTCATTTTGGCTTATTTGATTGCGACTGGCGAGCTATCGGCTATATCTAATTTTGGACAGCAACATTACCTTTGGATTTTTGTGACAGCGATGTTTCTTTTGCTTTATGTTGTCACTTATTATAACGGCTTGAAGCTCGTTAATGTTGCAACTGCGACTTCAGTGCTTTCGATAGGCGCCCCGATAACAAGCTTGCTTGCACTGGCTTTCAAAGGGCAGCAGATAAGCCCATATCAGGTTTACGGGGTTATGCTCATAATTGCAGGAATTGTTTCAATTGTCTGGGTGCAGAAAATAATGTTATTAGCTCATAAAATTCTCAAAGTGAAGGCTTATGGACGGGGTTGAATTAGCAGCAAGATTTTCTTACATAACAAACTCATTAAGATTTTGCGGCCCGGAAGAGGCATCCAAACAGTTTTTGGGCTACATAAACAAAGAAAGCTCTGCAGAATCCGTGCGGGAATCGATAAAGAAGTTTGAGGGGCTTTATCCTTACCTTTCCTCGATAGCGGAAAAAACAAAAAAGGATTTTCTCGACTATGATGTTGTCGAGGCATACTGGATTGGAAATGAATTGCTGGAAGGCTTTGATGACGAAGACATGAAGAACATCATAATGAAGCTCATGAACAGAGGCCTGCCAAAATCAATTGGCGAGGAATTAATGAAAGATATGCCAAATGGGTTTGTGCCTCACCACAATTTCAATGTCTTTTATGTCGGAGTCGGCCGGACAACTGGCTCTGTGCCGACAACGCTGCAGAACATGGACAACTGCCGTGTTTCTTATGGAAAAGTCGTTGAAGTTTTGAAGGACAAACTGGTTGTTCTGGCATCTTCCCTCAAAAAAGAAAAAAACAAGCTAATCATCAAGGAAAATGAGACAAAAACGGCAGTATACATTCATGA
>CAZGTJ010000210.1:0-2511 GCA_964528545.1 uncultured Methanosarcinales archaeon | reverse complement strand
GACATTTTTCATTCCTCCTCCCTTCACATACCTTGATGCAATGCAACAATCATACTCACCTTTTGCTTTTATGAGTTCTTCAATATATGCTGGAGGATGGGTGAGGTCAGCATCAAGCGTGACAAGTATCTCCCCTTTCGCATTCTTAAATCCTGCGGCAAGCGCTGCAATAAAAGAGGTTGCCCCAATAATCTTGTTTCTAAACCCAAAAAATCTCCCGCGCTCATGCTTTGGAACTATATCTCCCAGCCATGCGCTCCAGATTGGCTGCATCAGCTCGGCAAAAAATGATTGTATGGAGATGTACACTACCAGCAGATATTTTTGATTTGGCGTTAAGTAGGGTATAAGAAGCAATGGAATCCATAGTGCCGCATGGAGCAAAGCGGCAGTAACCAGTATTTTCTTCCTGTCCCTGAGCAAATGCGATATTCCGGCGACAAAAAGCTGCACCAACGCCCCTACGAAACGGGGGACATATGTTATTGCCGCTATCAAGCCGACTGAGGCGTTTAGCGCAACTGCAAAAGGCGTGAGAAAAGAGGCAGTCATTCCATCCATTACCGCAAATGCCGCTCCATCGTAGACCGCGTACCTAAGGCTCTTTTTTGTCTCTTTGTCGTCCATAAAGCTCTTGCTGGGAAAATAGATTGGAGCACTATTTATATTTCTACTCTTTTTCCAAGCGTTCCGGAAATTTTATGGGATTTAAGCACAAGAATTCCACATTATCCGTTACAAGCCATCTTTGACATCTAATTTTGGATCTTGTAAGTTTCCGGCAGCATGAAAACTTTATCAGTTGTTGCCGCAAGGCCCTTTTCCAAAAGCATTTCTTCTGAGGCAATTTGCGCTGTCCCCAATGCAACCAGCTCATTTTTCAGCGACATAATCGCAACAATATCCTCTTTTTGGGTTGGAGCTTCAACCTTGCTTATTCCGGGGTTTTTCAGGTCAGAACCGTGGCAGAGGCTTTCGATTGTGGTGTCAAAAACCCAGATTTTTGGAAGATGCGCAGTCCCGTTTTCAACAGGCTGGATTATTTTTCTCAAAAATTTGTCATTGCCTTCTTCTTTCCAGAAATAATATGCGTCTTCCAATTCATGCAGTGTAAACAATGTTGACTCGTCAAAAGGGCCTGCTTTTGTCCTCCTTAATTCGGCCATGTGCGCTCCAGTGCCGAGCTTTATTCCGATGTCATGGATAAGCTTTCGTATGTACGTGCCTGCCTCTGTTCCGACCTTGAATAAAACGTCTTGTCCGTCAATTTCAAGGATATCAAGGTAATAGACGGATCTTTCCCTTAATTGCCTTTTAACGGAGCTTTTTAATGGCGGCAACTGCATGATTTTTCCAAGAAAGCTCTTTTCGATGGTCTCTCGTAAGATTTTTTCATTAATTTCCCTGTGAAGATGCATTACCGCCACATACTCCTTGCCGGCTGTCAAAAGGGCCTGCACGATTCTTGTGCCCCTTCCAATCGCAACCGGCAGAACTCCCGTAACCGCCGGGTCAAGAGTTCCGGAATGGCCTGATTTTTTTATGTGAAGAATTTTCTGGACATAGTCAGAAACTTGATGGGATGTGGGCCCTTTTGGCTTGTCGACGTTGATAATCCCATAATCTATTATATCTTCCGTTCTTCTTTCATTTGGATTGCATCCCAGATTCGGGTTTGTCTCTGCCTCTTTTCTCACAAGAATTTCCCTGCTTATTTTTTCAAACGGGAGTAGATTTTGCATAATCAAGCAAGAAAAATAGTGGTTTAATAAAGCTATTTGTTTTTCTTCTTTTGTGATATTTAATTTTGCAAACATTATTATTTAATTACGTAATGACCTTTACTTTTAAATTCAAGAATTCCTTTATCTCTCAATACTTGTAATTGCTGTCTAATCTTTGTTTGGATATTCTGATTATCCGGATGATGTTTTAATAGATATTCTTCAAAATTGTATATATCTCTTAGAATAAATTCTCTCTTATTTAGTTTTTCAATACAATACATTATGTCAGCAGTCCATGCTCTTTTTTCTGGTTTTTGATTATTTAAGAAACACAGTTTTTTCCAGTCTCTTTGGACTTGAATTTTTGGTATCGCTTTTTTATCTTCAATTACCATAATTCTTCCGGAAATAGGTAGTTTGGATAATAATATGTTACATCCAGTCCAACCAGAACGTCTCGCTGTTTCAGAAAGAGGTTTTCTTTTTTCTATTATGGATTCCGAAAAAAAGAACTTTGGGACAAGTAACAAATTATTTATTTCCCAATCTTGATTTGAATAGTGCATAAAAAAGAAATTTGGGTTCGTTCTCGTTGTTATAGCGTTTATCGTATGGCCGCCTGTTCAACGCCCCGAACGGAACGAAGTGAGAATGCAATGTGGTCGAGGAGCGCAACGAAGTGAGCACCGCAGAAGTTTTGAGACAATATAAAAATAGGGAGGTGGGCGCACAAAAATTATTCTTTAGTTCTATTAATATTACGTGATACCACAACTATGCAATG
>CAZGTJ010000209.1:0-2522 GCA_964528545.1 uncultured Methanosarcinales archaeon | reverse complement strand
GCAGAAAGAAAATGCACTGGACGAAGCCGGCAAGAAGGAAAAAATGCTCAATTCAATGATGGATAAAAAAGAAAAAGAAATTGTTGAAAAGCAAAGGCAAATCATGAAGATTGAAGAGCACATTATCGCAAAGGAAAAGGACATATTAGAAAAGGAAAGCCACATCAAGGAAAAAGAGTCCCACATCAGGCAAAAGGATTTGGAATTAAGAAAAATGCACGAGCAAATCAATGTGCTATCTTCAAAAGTGGACCAGCTTTCGGACGAGTACAAAAAATCGCTTAACGACAAGTCCTACAAGGAAATCCTGATGGTGCTTGACCACGCCTACAGGCGCATGGAAAGGCAGGATTTTGGCGAGGTCAAAAAGGCTTACGACGAAATCCGGGAAATTTACTCAAGGCTGGATGCCGAATCGAAGAAAAAAATCCATCTCCACATAATGAAGCTGCGAGACTCTGTCATGCACAAATTCTATTACAGGTAAATTTTAATCCAAGAATTGGGGTCCTCTGGAAAGCACCGCTTTTCGATAGATTTATATATTACTTTCTCAATAATTACTGAAAAAAAGTGGTGGTAATGGGAAATAGTCTTGATATAACCTTGAGTCCTGGCGAATATTTCCATCTGCACAATGGCAGGGTCCTTAAAAATCTTTACGAGCTTCTAAATGCGCTGAAAAGCATGGACGACGATACGTTTGAGCACCATGTCAATTCCGGCAAGAATGATTTTGGCAACTGGATAAAATATGTTTTTAAGGACTATGAACTGGCGGAGCAAATTTACGAATTCAAGTCGAGGGAAGACATAAAGAATCCTGCTCCGGTTAACGAGCCGCCTGCCGAGCTGAAAAAAGAGCTCGAGGCACTTTCTGAGCCAAAGCAGCTCCCAAATGCCGAGCCTGCAAAGCAAATCGAGCAGAGAAAAAAGCTTGCAAAGCTGAATGGCAAGAGCAGCAAGCCCGATTTCTTCCAGTTCAGGGGGGCAAACATCGACACAAGGAAAATGGAGGAGATACTTACAAAGGAAATGGAGATAATGAAGAGGGAGGAAAAAATACAGCAGATAGAGGAGCACATCGAAAAGGAGCTTGAGAAGATTAATGACATGCGGCAGCCCAAGTTCTTCTCAAAGGAATTCGTGCAGGGACTGGTAATTGGACTTCTAACCACACTAATAGTTGCCTTGATTTATTTCAAGATGTTCGCCTGATTAAGGCACTTGTTTTCTATCAACAACCTTTTTAAACATACGATTTTTCACAATGTCGGAGGTATAAAATGAGAAGAAATTCTAGAAGGGAATCTACGGAATGCCCAAGATGCGGGCAGAAGAGCGATTTTGCAAACTGCACTTCATGCGGCTTTCCAAAATGGCACAATCCTGCAAAGAACACCCATAATAAGATGTGCAAGTGCACAAAGTGCAGGACCAAGCACGAGGAAGCGCAAAAAGCAAAGAAGCCAAGAGTCAGGGGAAAATAAATTAGTTTTTATTTTTATGGAATTGCTTTTTTGCAAAATTATGCTATATTTTTATTTTAAACATAATTAGTAATGGGGCCCTCCTTTTGGGCCGAATGCGTCTACCATTCTTCTTTTCATGGCTTTCTGTCGTTGTTCTTCAACAGATTTGTAGTTGTCTGCACACGCTTTTTCCAGCATGCTCCTTGCCACCGGTCGAGGTATCCAGATTCCAGGCACGCTTTCAGAAGATCTAAGCCTGTAATGGGCGCCACCATTAATCATTTCCATTTCTATGCCCGTAAGAGGTCCGTAATATTCCAGAAGCCTTTCAAAGCTTATTTCGGATGGATTCATAACCGGAGGAGATTAATTCGGATATTTATAAAGTTTTTCTTAAAAACAGGCTCTGTAGAAAGCCTTAAGTAAAACACCCACTCTTGCACTGCAAAAGAGGGGTGGGGAAGGTCTAGTTCCCAATGGAAAAGAAAGAAAGGCTGGTAAATAAAATAAGACTTTTGATAACACAGGCAGGCTTGCCAAGATGTCTGCACAGATTTGGTCCAAAGAAGTTTCTTCTTTGGCAGTTATGCCTGGGGCTTCTCGTCAAGGAGGTTTTTCGCTTAAGCTACAGAAGAGCAATGAAGTTTCTCAACGAGTTTTACGGCATAAATCTTCACTGGACTACTCTTAAAAAATTCAGAAAGAGAGTACCTTTTGCAATTTGGCAAAATCTGCTTAAATCCACAAATAAGAATTCAATTGCCGTTGCGGCAATTGATGGGACAAGTTTGCAAAGAACCAATCCAAGCATACATTACTTGAAAAGAATTGACAGGGTTAATAATATTTCAGTTACAATCTACATTAATGTCATGGTTGATGTCGTAAGAAAAAAGTTTATAGCAGTGAGGCATCATTCAAAAAAGTCTAGAGAAGTTCCAGACTTTTATTATTTCTTTAAACAATCTCCTGAAGAGATTGAACTTGTAATCCTTGATAAACTCTATGACTCAGAAAAGCTGCATAGATTCTTTAGAGAAATGGGAACTT
>CAZGTJ010000208.1:0-2524 GCA_964528545.1 uncultured Methanosarcinales archaeon | reverse complement strand
TGATAAAGAATTCAAAAAGTGATGCATAGAGGAAAATAAAAATAGAAGGCATTACCGCCAGCACCAGGCTAATTTTTTTGATGTATGGAAACAATTTTTAGCAAGACACCAATAGTAATGCCCTTAATTTAGCAATTAAGATGTAAATGAATATCGAGAAATTATTAGTTTTTCATAGGCACTGGCATTGGACGAATGCAGTTAAAGAACAATATGTTAAAGAACTTGACAAATATATTAAGAAACGGAAAAATAAAACGAAGACACTTTCACAATTTTTTAAAACCAAGGTTTCAGAAAATAATTCATATCTATGTAAAAAAATTTATGCTTTCATGTATATTTGGTACGGGTTGCTTTTTTCATTACTTGAATTTTTAGAAAATGAGCAAATTTCAATTCCTTCTGTCGATTATGAAATAAAAAATACATATTCAGAACTTAAGTTGTGTCGTAATGCGGTATTCCATCCACAGAATCAATATTTGTCTTATAAATTGCAGCAAATCATATTGACAAAAGGGTCAAGAGATATACGAAAGATACATGACGAAATAGGAAAATACATTGCAAATGAATTAAATGTTAGAAAATTAACACTGCCGAAAAATATTTCTTCTATTTTAGACGGTTTGACGCAAGTTCGTAATTAAGAAACAGAATCAAGTAAAAGCGGGCGTTCTGGGAGTGGATATCTTGAATGGGGGTAATGGAGAGCGCAAACCGGACGGCGTCCGGCGCAGAAGGGTTAACGATCAAGGAGAGCAGCACAATCGGAAAAAGGATGAGTACCCCTTCCAAAAGTACAGGGTTTAAACGAAGTCCGTACATTTAGAAGAGGAACCAAAGGTAGAAACAGGGTGTCCGTAAATAGGACGCCTGCATAAAAATTTTTTCTTTGACTAAGCAAGAGCAAGTTTTATAATCTACAGTACCCTACAAGGAAGGAATCCCTCCATGAAGAAGAGATCGAATTTTATACCCTTAGCTCTGCTTATTTTTCTCGCCTTTAGTTTTATCGAAAGAGTAGAGGCAGATGATGGTTTCAAATTTAATTATCCTAGGGTTGTTCCTCAATTAAAGGCGCCTACTTTCGGACCACCTCCTGGACAAAATATTGCAAACGCTATTCTCCTATCTGAAGCCCTGAGGCAGCGAAATGTGGCCCAACTGCAAGAACAAGAAAACATAGCTCAACGAGAGGTACAGAGGCGGCAACTTCAAATTTTTTTGACAAATCTGCGAGACTTAACTATCAAGCTGAAAATTCTATCTAATCGAATTCCCGCGCCACATCCTGGTTTGCTTGGTGTCATTGAAGGATACATTATTGAACTTAAGTCAAAATGGGGTTATATAATTGAGGTTAAAGAATATGACCGCTTATTGAAAGCCAATAGTGAAGTAGTTCAAATAGTAGGTTTCCCCAACCCTGTGCATGATACGTTTAACTATAGAGCTGTTTCATGGTTCAGAATCATTGATGGTTACAATCAAGCTATTCGTGAATTCTCGAAAGAATTTGGATATGTAGGCGAACCAATTAATGCGAGGGAAATTATGTCTGCGAGGGAGTTCGGAATGGCGAGTGTAATATACGGTGACCCTTTACAGAACTTGACTAATATCGAACTGAAGGAAGTTTTTAACGGGGATATGAGTTCGATTTCTATCGAAAAAATTGAATCAGCTAAAGAGGAGTGCCAGAAGAGGAAAGTTGTTTGTGGCAATGCGTGGAGCGATTTCAATTACCTGATGCGACAAACTCTTTCTCGGTTTACGAAAGTTGATCAGGAGAAGAGTTTAACTGTAGCGAAAGCCACGGCCCAACAGCAGATGGAAAATCATACCAAATACAATCCACGAACAGGTCAAACTTTTCCAGATAGATACCAGTATGATCCAGCTACTGGTGAACAACTTTTCCGTATTCATTGATAGAAACCACATAATAATAGGATAATAGGAGGCGTCCCTATCAGTGCTACACTGATTCTGATTTAGTTTTGCACCCACAGTAACACCTCCTACTTTTACCGCAGGTAAACTGGACGCTCTCGAGTATGCACATCGTATGAACAAAACGATCTCACAAAAGACCATTGAAGTCTATGAATGTTTAAAGAATCGGGTTGCCTATTTGAATTTGCAATGGGCGCTGTATCAAAATTTATTTATGCAAGATGATGTATCCATCAAAATTTTAGAGAACTATGGAGGCATATTCGGCTTACTCCAACGTTTAATGTTAAATAATTTTGCTTTATCTTTTGTGAATTTGATCTCGAAAGAAAAAATAAAGGGACACTCGCAGTTATGTTTATTAGGGTTGGTTGGTAATATTAATAAAAGTCATCCCCATGTGTTTAAAGAGCTACTTCAGATTTACGACGAATTAAAAATTATTGGTAAGTTCCTGAGCCTTCATTAAATACTGGGCGCAATGGAAGCCCAGATTTTGGCCGTATGAAAGGCGCGACGACGAGGCGTAGTCTTGACTACGTCGAGGAGGAGCAATGCGGCA
>CAZGTJ010000207.1:2285-2541 GCA_964528545.1 uncultured Methanosarcinales archaeon | reverse complement strand
ATTAAGCTGCACAGATTGCAAACTAACCTTTGTAAAAAATGATGATGGCTCTTACACTATAAAAACTGACAAAGGCTCAGCGGCAACTATCACAAAGTATCCTGCTGGCACGTTTTTCAGATTGACACCAGAAGGAAAAATATTGGTATCTTATGCGAAGGACTCAATTATAGACATACCAAAAAGCGATGATGTTTTAGTATCAATATACCCTGATTCAAGAATCAAGGATACCGATAATAACCTTCAAATTCTT
>CAZGTJ010000207.1:0-2275 GCA_964528545.1 uncultured Methanosarcinales archaeon | reverse complement strand
GGGACTTTTATAGAATCTGATAGAAAAATTAGAATCAATGGGGTTGACATTGAAGCAACGAACGCCAGATTATACTTTGATGGGGAAAGCCATGAGGATGAGGAATACATTTCAATAAGTCCAGAAAAAAGAACTCTAGTTAGCAATGCTGTCGTAGTTAAATTAACTTTTCATGAAGAAAATCCATTCCTCAAACTTGAAAATCAAGACTAGAATCGAAATAATTAATAGGAATCAGCAAGATTTGATTCCGCTTATTAATCTTAAATACCTCGCCTCAGATTCAAGTGCAGCAATTTACAATAACGATATCTCTTTATTTTTTGAGCCTGAAGATTATAAGCAATTCATTTTTACCAAATTAGAGAAAAACAGTGTTCCTATGGAAATTAATGTATTTGATAAAGATGGAGTGAGGATTATAGGAACACAAGAAAAAGACATGAAATTAGTAATAAGCAATTTTAATGAATTTGCATTTTGCGGCTCTGATGAAGAAGAATGTCAAACTGATTTGGAGGGTGAAGGCTTGCCAAAAGGGATAGTAAGCACAAGATTAAGTTATAACTCAGAAACAGCTTATTATGGTAGTATATTCGGAACCTTGACATATTCTTACCAAAAAAAAGCTTATATCTATACAAGCCCGGAGGGAAATGAAATTCTCATCAGAGGCGGTACTGCTAAAGATAAAAAGACAATAGATTATTCATCTTTGGATCCAACTGTTTTGAAAAGAGTTGTTGACAATCTTGAAAATTTAAACCCGCAAATCGCAAGCGAGGTAAGAGAAATTACAGTTATGGATTATGAGTCTATCGAGATACGCTGCGGCGCTTCAGCAGTAGGATGCTTATCACCAAATCGCGGGGTAATCTTAAGTAAAAACAGCATTTCTGATATAGGAGACTTCGAGCATGAAACCGGTCATTGGGAGACTCTTGCATGGTCTGAAGAAGAAATTAGGGTAAAAAATGAGATGTTGGCTGAATTTATCAAGCAAAACAAGATAAAGGGAAAAACTGGTAACGAATGGAGCGAAGAAGTAAAAATACTTATTGAAAAAGAGTACGCTGAAATTGACCGGCAAATTGGATATTTAAGGAGTGGCATAATAACAAAAGAACAATATGGCAAAAATAAGGAAGTTATAGAAAAAAGATATGAGCCATTAATGAAAGAAGCGGAGTCAAACCGTGATGCAGCATGGTACAGGGAAAATAACCCACCTCCAGAATATTATGAGAAATTAAATAAAGCTCTTGAGGATTTGCCGCTAGTTAGATGGAGAAATATAGCTGGTGATGTCTATGGCAAGGATTTAGGTCCCAAGGTTGTTGGCGGAAATGTGCCAGACAAAGGAGATCTAGCAAACAAGTGGGCTGATGGCACAGATGGGCCAAGAAAAGGATGCCTACGCCCCTATGGCTGTAACAATGAAGGTGAGGACAGGTCTGTTTGGCTTCAATCTGTAAGAACTAGCCCGTCGCCTTTTTTTGCTCCGTTGCTAGACCCATCATCAAAAGCTTATGACCCAAGATATCAGCAAAAGCTTGATGAGCTTTTAGTGCAGGGAAGCATATCCCAAGAAAATTATGATAGGATAGTCCAGAATGTACCAACTACAATTGTGATACCTGTGAAAATAAGAATGAAGGACGGGAATTATGCAATTATACAAAAGCCAGTTAAAGAATAAGAAAATGTTCATCCCAATACAATCAGAAATTCCGAAATTCATGCGGGAAACAGAAAAGTTTAATAATACCACAACAATATTACAATATTGGTGATATAAAATGGCGGCAAAAAGCGAAACAATGAGTTTTACCGTTCCGAAAACTTTGAGATTGGAGCTAGGAGCAATTCCAGAGACTGGATATTATGACAGCGTTTCTGAGTTTTTAAGAGACGCTATGAGAAATATATTGGCAGCAAGAAAAGACCTCAGGATAGCTGTAGCTACAGTTCTTTATAAAGAGGGCAAGATATCATTGGGCAAGGCAGTGGAAATTGCAAATGTCAATTATGAGGAAATGAAAAAAATTTTAATAGAGAAAGGAGTGAGAATTGGAAGAGGAGCTGACACTAGGAAAGAGGTTGAAGACAAGCTAAAAGAGATAAAAAAATGGAAGAAAAGAAAGTAGTTGTTGACACTGATTTTCTAAGTTCCTTTATTAAGATTGGCAAGATTAACTTGATTTTCAAGGCATTAGATACGGATGAGTTAATTATAACAAATGCTGTCTTTAATGAAATTAAGCAATCAGGCTTT
>CAZGTJ010000206.1:506-2549 GCA_964528545.1 uncultured Methanosarcinales archaeon | reverse complement strand
TAACGGCCCGGCCTTGTAACCGAATAAACTCCGTATACGGCAATTGCAAGGACGATTAGTCCTATTACGCTAAACACATAAACCCATTTTAGCTTTGACTGACTTTCTTTGGTGTAAACCTGGTGGAACTCCTGCTGCCTTTGCTCATGCTAAGACTGAGCCTCGCGGCTCTGTTGCCTAAGCTTCTCTAATTTAAGCTTGCGCTTTTCCCTCTTCGAAAGCTCCATTTTACAACGAGTCTACAGAACTGAAATCATTTACCGGCGTGCTTTCATAATCTGTCTGTGGCGCAACCCCACATCCTCCACCCACATACTGTCCCTGCTGTCCCTGGGGCTGCTGGTTGTATGACGCATACCCGTTTGTGCCGGATTGAGTGCATCCGAGCACAAAAATGCTAACCAACAAAACTATGGCTAAAACTTTAACGTTCATTTTTTACCACCTTCAAAATCAACATCCACCAACCATATTGGGCAAGTCATTCAAGTTTGACGGAACGCTCCCGCTTGATGCTGCTCCGCTGGTGCTTGCAACACTGACCTTTCCTGTGCTGACACTTGTCTTTAAAGTGCTCAATTGCACCGCCTGAACTACTGTAAGCAGTACAAGCATGGCAAGCACAATCACGATAATAATGTTTCTGTCCATTTTTGTTTACCTCCGAGTTTTTATAACGAGGAGGTCAAGCGAAAGTTTCTTTCGCAAACCTCCGAGTTATTGATGTTTTGCTTAATATAATTATTCTTAATTTTAGCAGCCGCCGACCATGCTTGGCAAGTCGTCAACGCTTGCTGCCGTGTTTTGGGTATCTGCGCTTCCTGACGCAGCAACTGCCGCCTTCATTTCTGCCAGTTTTTCTTCATCAACATCCATTAAAAGAGATGCAATATCGGGGCTGTACTGGCCTGACTGCGATTCCTTGATGTATTTTGCAACCATCTGCTTTGGAAAGAAAAGCCCTTTCCATTTTGAAACTTCCCTTATTATTTCCTCGTCGCTCATGTCAGGATAATTCTTGATTAGATAAGCTGACAATCCTCTCATCGCCCATGAGTGCTTGCATCCGCAAGTTGGGCTCCCATCTTTGAATACAAGCGTGTCTGCGCCACAGCAGTACTGGCAGCCCATGCTCGGAACCATTCCAATCTTGATATATCTTTGCTTTTGCTCTGGATCAAGCCGGACCTTGTTTCTTCCGTAAGCCGGGTCGAGCTGTGCAATGACCTCGAGGCTTCTTATCGGGTCGTCAAATGAAACTCCCATCTGCTCGCCGTAAAATGGAGCGCCTCTTGGTATGACAATAGCAATGGCGTCCTGCGAAGGGTCTCCTGTCAGCTTAAGCGAAGTTTTTGAGGATGAGAATTTCCAGATCGGCCCTGAGCCAACTCCCATCAGTCCTGAAACCTGTGAAATCTGCATTTGATTGAAGAAAATCATAAGCCCGACAAGCGCAATTAGCCCAACGCTCAGCTTTTCCATTGATGTCCAAGGAGCCGATTCTTCAGCTATCTTTTCGCTTTGGTGCTCATGTGCGCTGTGATGCTTGTGCTCGCCTGAAGGCTTTTGCACAAGCATGTAAGCCACTAATCCTGCCAGAGCAAGAATGAGGGCTATTGCGATATAATTTAGGAAGTTTTTCTCGATTTGAAGAAACTGGTATTCGTTGTAAACCAAAATGGCGCCAACCAAAATAACCAAAAATATAATCACCTTGCTGACCAATTCCCCATCTTTTGCCCTTTCCATAGCCTGTGATAAAACCTCTTTCTATATATAGTTTTCTTGCAATACCTTGTTTTTTAAACTTTTATTTTTGCAAATAATGCCATAAAAACGTTCATTATCGTTCACAAAGCTCATTTAGGGTTTTATTTGCCCTATTGCTCTTTATTCAGACTCTCTGCTGTGTTTTTATGTTTATATATGAAGTATCCAACGAATGTAACAAACATGACAAGCAACAAAAGCCCGATAAAATCTATGAAAGGCACATTGAAAATTTTTTCCTCGAAAATATATGCATAAACCGAAATTTTTAGC
>CAZGTJ010000206.1:0-496 GCA_964528545.1 uncultured Methanosarcinales archaeon | reverse complement strand
GTCAAGCGAGTTAATCACATTTGTTCCGTTGAAAACAATAAAAATAATTCCAGACGCAACCAGCAAAATTCCTGCAATAACTTTTGTTGTGTGGATAAAAAAAGTTCTGCCAAGCAATTTTACTTCATACTCCTTGCCCCTTATCCATTTCTTCTCGGTCAGCTTGAATTTGTCAAACAGGATTGAAATCAAAAACAAGGGGACAAACAACCCAAGAGAGTAAAAAAACAAAAGTGCAGCCGAGTAAAAATAATTCTGGAAAGTTGACGCAACAAGCAGTATTCCTGCAAGTATCGGCCCAAGGCACGCGCTCCATCCCAGCCCAAACAAAATTCCGAAAGTAAAAATTCCAGCCACGTCATGGCCTGTATTTTTGCTTATCTGGATAAATCCAAACCCCTTTCCAAGAGCAGTCATTATTCCAAAAATAATTAAAAAAATTCCTGCAATAAAAATTAAGAGCCTTGTGTCAGCAACTTGAATTGAAGTTAATGTT
>CAZGTJ010000205.1:2326-2557 GCA_964528545.1 uncultured Methanosarcinales archaeon | reverse complement strand
TTAAAAGATATGCTGAATTACTGGAGAGATTATTATAAGAAAAGTTATGAATAGCTATATTGAAGCTATGAATCAAGTATATTTAGGGCTTGCGCAGGAGTAGTTTTAAGGAGTTTCTCGGTTGGATGCAGAACAAGGAGAATGCGAGGCTTTTTGCGAGACATATTGGATAAATATGTTGAGCAAAAAACGCAGCATTCGACGCAGTTATGCGCCAACCAAGAAACGACC
>CAZGTJ010000205.1:0-2316 GCA_964528545.1 uncultured Methanosarcinales archaeon | reverse complement strand
AGATTGCCGTTGTAGCTCAGCTGGTAGAGCAACTCCATGGTAAGGAGTAGGTCATCGGTTCAAATCCGATCAACGGCTCCAGTTTTGCAGAAAAAGATACAGAAGCGCGCGGAGCGAGGCAGTGTGGCGGGGCTAAAATGCGGACTCGGTTTTGCGAAAACTATTTTTTTGGGGAAAAGGATTTCGCAAAACCTCGACTTTTAATTATTGATGCCGCCATTGTCCCACCCATACGCGGGCGACAAATCTATATACTCCCTTGCTATTGTGTTTGAATACTTTTTGCATTAGAATAAAGCAAAGATTCATTAACCATTAACTTAACGGAAAAAGATTTAACAACCATTTTCCATAATAAAACTATGAGCGAAAAAATTAGATTCCCAGAAAATCTAGATGATCTTGCTAAAAAAATTAAAATAGCGGGTAATCAAAGAATAATTCAAGGCATGCTTCCAGCAGAACACGCGGGATATTTCAAGGATATGGAAGTCAAGCATTTTGATCCTGAAAAAGGGGTTGGTTCGCTATTTACTGAAATAGAAAATTTACAAGACCTACTAGAAAAAGCTATTGAGCAACGCGGTAATTTGGATGGTGATGATCGAGAAAAATTTATTGCAATGGGAGTGCCACCGGAAGCACTGATGGCTTTTTGTCGCTATTTGAAAGTTGAGACGCCAGGAGAAGTCGGTATTGCTAATGTCAAAGATCTTGCACCCGATACAAAAGTAAAAGTTATCAGAACGAAGCAGGGCACCCCTTGCTCTTTGGTTGTAGAAGGCCAGAATTTACCCATTACAGATTTTGGTACGATCATTATTGGCCCCAATGAAAAAGGTAAAAAACCAGATGATCCTGAACCTTCTACAAAAGAAATGATTTGGACTGTTCACCCCGGACTACCTGTAAGACCCGTCACAGAAGATATTTGGCCGGAGGGGTCAGAAATTACAGTGCAAGACGTTATTGATAAGTTTGGGGATGAGGTGTTTTTAAATGTCAAAAAAGTTTAGGGCAAGACATCTATGAAATCCATGGAAGCAGTAAGAGCAGAGAATATATATTTGCCCACTTCTCGCAAAGAGGGTGGCGAAACTACTGAAAGCCTAGAAGATTATTTTAAGGCTTTTCCTTTGAGACGAGAATCTGAAGGAATTGATTACAAAAATTATCTCAAAGCTGAAAATGCCTTAATACGTGTGAGGGATCAAATTTTTGATGCAATGGCTTGGATTAAAGGTGGCATTACATTTGTGGATGCGGTTGCAAAAAAGAGAAAAGGAAATCTGGAATTTAAAATTAGCGATGAAGGAAAAAATCGTTTACATAAAGAAGTTATGGAAAAGATACGAGCAAAAATGGAAGAATTACAGTATCTCTTTAATTTTGTAGAGTTTCCAGAAAATTGTAGTGAAATTTATGATGTTGCTGGAGGTGCTGGAGATGTAGCTATTGCACTGATGTTGAAAGCGTACATAGAGCGAAAAGAAATCAATAAAGCGACAATCGTTGATCCTGTAAGCGAATTTAAATACTACGCGAAACTCATAATAAATCATATGCCGTTTGGCAATGAGTTGGAAGAAAGGGTTAAGTTTCAAGAAGGAACTATACAAAATTTAGAATTTCCTCCGAATGCCGTTGTCATTGCAAAACACCCTTGTGGAGATTTGGCTGACGACCTTATTGAAAGATGGCTGAATTCGGATAGTCCGGAGTTAGTTATAATGACATGTTGTCAAGGCAAGGCAAAAAGTAAACCGCCACGTTATGGACTTGATACTGGCGAGTGGCAAAATTTATGCAGAAAATCTGATTGGACAAACAGCACAGACCCAAATAAGAAGCAACAAGGAATGGACGCTATGATTGAGCTTGACATAAAACGCGTTGAATATCTACGACAACAAGGCATCAAAGTTGATTTTCATACAACAGACAAATTTGCAAAGGGGGATGTCATTGTTGCCAGAAGAAACAAGAATTAACTTTTTAATTGTTTTTTCCGTCAGCCGAAACGGGAACGGGGTGGGAATTCATTTTCCCCAGACCCCTTTTTCTTCCTGCCCCGTCGTTCGCGAACGACGAGGCTCGCCCCGTCGTTCGCGAACGACGAGGCTCGCCATCCTATCTTATTCATTAAACTATGACATCTCTAGGCTTGAAAGAATACCGCTGTGAGCACTGCGGGAAATTATTTTTTAAAGGGATAATTTTGGATGGGAAAATAGAGGTGAAATGCAGGTTTTGCCATCAGATGGCAGTTATCCACAATCAAAGCAAAGGTGAGTGGATTTGCACCAAGATTGATTG
>CAZGTJ010000204.1:790-2587 GCA_964528545.1 uncultured Methanosarcinales archaeon | reverse complement strand
TCCCTTTTCAAAATAGATTCAACGATAAACCAGATTATCTCGCCTGCAAGCCAAAAAGCCAGGGATATCGTGGCAATGAAAAGTGTCCTTCCCTACACACCGCTCGGGCCGTTTTTCATAGATGCGTACATTCCAAAAAACAAAGCGAATGCCGGTGCCGCCAGGAAAACCAGGTTCTGCACGAAAGCCCTGTTTTCTTCCGCCACCAAGCCTGTGCTGTAAACGGCAACCAAAACAATTGCATAAATCACTACAAATGCCGCAACAAAAACTTGCTTTTTGCTAATTTGCGCTCACCTTCCGCTTCCTTGCAATGGAGTAAACAGGCTCAAGATGCTTTTTTGCATTTTCATGCCCTACAAGCTTTGTGAGCATGCTTTCGGCAACGTTTATAAGCTCTTCGGTCTCATCATCCTCGTAGCTGCTTAAAATCATTGAGCTTATATCGTTGCCAAAGAACTTTGACATTGTTTCAGCGACCGCTTCCTTCAAACTTTTCACTTTGCATCTCCTCAACAAGATTCCATATTGCTGATGTTGTCCTGCGTGGAATTAGTATATAAATCTATACTGTTTTTCGGGATAAATTACTGAAAAGTTTATCCCTGCCAGTTTTAACCATGAGTGAGAGGTGATATCATTTGGCTAAAAGATATGCAATTATTATTATAATAACCATAATTACAAATATAGCGATAATGATTAACCTTAATGGTATATACTTTTTAACTTTTTTCTTTTTGCCATTAAGATTCCTCTTTAAAAAATCCATATTTCTTACCAATCTTATAAGCTAAAACAGCAAAAACAATAAAAGAAATTATTTGCCAAGTTTCAAAGTCCCGTTTCAAAATAAAAGTTTTGATAATAATAATTAGAAATAAAAACATAAATTTGAAGAGAAACTATTGCTGTTGCTCCAATCCAAGTTATCATATAAGTTTTGTCATATAAATTAGTCAATTTTGTTTTGTTTTCAGGACTTAAAAGTGGTATTTCCCGATAGAAGTGTAATCTGTATTCCTTTACCCATATCCAACTTCCAGAAGCTTGCTTTTTTAAACTTTTCCAAAATTTATTCATTTTTCATGCCCCTCTAACTTTACAATTCACTTCACCAAAACCTTTATATAATACTGCATATTCACAATATTAACGATTTATACTAAATCTGGATATAATTAAAATTAAAATATGGAGGGAAGACTATGGCAAATCAGGTACAACCAATATTTATTCTGCCGGAAGGAACGCAGAGAACAATCGGAAGAGATGCGCAAAGAAACAACATAATGGCTGCAAAAATTGTTGCAGAGACAGTCAGGACAACTCTTGGCCCAAAGGGAATGGACAAGATGATTGTCGATTCGATTGGCGATGTAACTGTTACAAACGACGGGGTCACAATTCTTGAGGAAATGCAGATTGAGCATCCTGCCGCAAAGATGATTGTTGAAGTAGCAAAGACACAGGAAGATGAAGTCGGCGACGGGACAACCACGGCTGTCGTGATTGCAGGGGAACTGCTGAAAAATGCGGAATCCCTATTGGACAAGGAAGTCCATCCTGCTGTCATAGCAAGAGGGTACAGGCTGGCTGCAGAAAAGGCTTTGGAAATTCTTGACAAGATGTCTGAAAAAGTCACTTCAAAAGATGAAATTATCTTGAAGCAGATTGCAATGACCGCAATGACGGGAAAAGGCGCCGAATATGCAAAAGAAAAACTGAGCGACTTGGCAGTTAAATCTGTCAGGATGGTTGCAGAGGAAGACGGGACAATCGACATTGACAATATCA